>NZ_JBQQCE010000198.1:0-16811 GCF_052245645.1 Streptomyces sp. KR55
CCACCCGCACTTCCCGCGCCCTCGGCGCCGCCAGCTGCCCCACTGCCCCCAGCACCCCCAGCACCCCCAGCACCCCCAGCACCCCCAGCACCCCCAGCACCCCCAGCACCTGCGGCGTCGTCCGCCCCCCTGGGCTCGCACCACTCCGCCTCACACGGCTCGTACAGCACAGGCGAACCAAGCAAACCGAACCGCAGTCCGAACCGAGGCCCGCACCGCAGTTCGCCCCGCATCACACCGCCCACAGCATTCCCGCGCGCCCGCGCCGCTCGACCGCGCTCCACAACGGAGGACCACCATTCCTGGCGGTTTTCCGCCCTCGTCACGGCGGTTTCCCGCCACCCGCACCATGACGGCCTCCGCCGGAGTCCGCTACCGTTCCGGCCGTTTCCCGGTACCGATCCCGGCGCCGACTGGCGACTTCACGCCAATTGGCCGACAACGACGTGGAGAACCGTTGGCCACATGTTAGCGATCCGTTGGTGGGGCCTGATGTGATCACTACAACGGATCTGGCCCGACGGTGCGCGCGTCACGCGTCGCTCGGGGGAGTGTCGCCGCCGCGGCCGGATCCGGGGACGCCCGTGGGCTCCGGTCGGCTGAGGTGAACGACCGGGGTCCGCGTCCCTCCACGCGGGATCGCCCGCCACCCTTGGGGGAGACACCGACACCCCGGGGAGAGAGCCGAATGCGATTCCGCTGCGCCGTGCTCGACGACTACCAGAACGTCGCGACCTCCGTCGCCGACTGGTCACCGGTGATCGACCAGGTGGAGGTCGTCGCCTTCTCCGATCACTTCGCCACCGAGGACGAACTCGCCGCGGCCCTCGCGGACTTCGACTTCGTGGTGACCCTGCGCGAACGCGTCCCCTTCCCGGCCACGCTCCTGAACCGCCTCCCCCGCCTGAAGCTGCTGATCGCCTCCGGCATGCGCAACTCGGTGATCGACTACGCCGCCGCCCGCGCCAACGACGTCACCGTGTGCGGCACGGAGAGCTCCTCCACTCCCCCGGTCGAACTCACCTGGGCCCTGCTGCTGGGCCTGGCCCGCGGAATCGTCCAGGAGAACAACGCCCTGCGCGCCGGCAGCCCCTGGCAGTCGACGGTCGGCACCGATCTGCACGGCCGCCGGCTCGGCCTGCTGGGTCTCGGCAAGATCGGCAGCCGGGTCGCCCGGATCGGCCTCGCCTTCGGCATGGAGGTCACTGCCTGGAGCCAGAACCTCACCAAGGAGCGGGCGGACGAGGTCGGAGTGCACCGGTCCGCCACCAAGGAGGACCTCCTCACGACCAGCGACTTCGTCTCCGTCCACCTGGCCCTCGGCGACCGCACCCGCGGCCTGCTCGGCCCCGCCGAACTCGCCCTCCTGAAGCCGACCGCCCACCTGATCAACACCTCCCGCGCGGCGATCGTCGACCAGGACGCCCTTCTCACCGCCCTGCACGAGGGCCGTATCGCCGGCGCGGCCGTCGACGTCTTCGACACGGAACCCCTCCCCACCGACCACCCGATGCGCACGGCCCCCCGCCTCCTGGCCACCCCACACCTCGGCTACGTCACCCGGGCCAACTACGAGCGCTACTACGGCCAGGCCGTCGACAACATCCGTGCCTACCTCGCCGGAACCCCGGTACGCCTCCTCGGCTGACCCCGCCCCGCCATCTCACGCAGCCAGGGCTCGAGCCCGCTCAGCGGGACCGGAGGGCCACAACAGCAGCAACGGTGCCCCGGCAGGGGCGAGTCTCTTCAGGCTTCTGCACCTCTGTGGCCGGCCCCTGGCCTGGCCGGCGCGTACCCGATAGTCCGGCCCGGTCAAGTACCGCAGGGCGTGGCCGGGCAGACCGATCGCCAACAGGCAGACGAGCACACGAAGCTCCTGGCGGGCGCCGGTGCTCTCAGTCAAGAGCCCGTTGCCGCCAGGAGCTTCGTCGTTCGCACAGCCTGCGTCCGCCAACGCCCCGACCACACCGTTGGGCAGGAAGGGGCTCACCGAGTGGCGTTCAGGCCGCCGGTCAGAGGGAGGCGCTGACGCTGGCGTGCTGGTACTGGCCTACGGCGCCGAGGACCTCGTTCTGGGCAGCGGCGGCCTGGGCCAGGAGAGACGAGTCGCTGACCGCCATGGAGCCGACGACGACGCTGGCGTGCGGGTTCAGGTGCAGGCCGCCGGAGACGTTGTCGAGCTCGGCGTCGGAGATCTCGACGGTCTCAACCTGGTGAGCGGAGTTCATGATGATTTCCCTTCGTATGGATGATCCACAAGGGGGGTGGCCCCGCTGGGGACTGCTGGCGGGCCTCGACCGCAGGCACGCGGCGCCCGTTTCCGGAAACCGGTCGCGCGACCTCGCGGCGTAAAGGATCAAAGCACGGAGTGCGCCGGGCATCCAATCAACCAATGCTCTCATCAGGACAGTTGAACGTGCGGACTACGGCATCCGTGCAGGCATCCACACGAGTTGGGGACGACTTCTCCACATGCTGCGCGACACTGGGACGTCACCGGTATTGCCACCGTGATTCGGAACAGGACACTCCGCACGAACGGAGCGCCGTCCGGCAGGGGCTTTGGCAGATTCCTCGCACACCTTGCCGCGGTTGCGCATTCGATGTGCAGATTCACTGAACCCGGAGTGGCACCGGCGTGGGCGACACCTTCAGGCCTCGCCCGGAAGCCAGCCCGGAGCGTCAGCCGGACCACGGTCCCGAACCGTCAATTGAGACCAGAACTGAGACCACGGACAGCCGAGCGGCCCGCGCCCGCCGCCGTCGCCGCATCCGCTGAACGAAAAAGCCCAGCTCAGACACCGCCTGAGCTGGGCTTCGGCGGAGCCGCCTTCGGGATTCGAACCCGAGACCTACGCATTACGAGGGCTGGCAGGATCGTGATCGTTGGTGTCAACACCTGACGCGGCATCCTGTTTTGCCAGGTCAGAGACGTGCGACCGTGGATCCCTATGACACCCAGTCCACCGAGTGCCGCACCATCCGCTCACGCATCGCTCACGCGTTCCGTCACGTTGTCCAGCCCGAGACTGGCATGCCCGCTCAGCCTGCGTACGTAGGTGGGGCTGCTATCAGCCGACCCGCTGCATTGCCTTCCGGCGCCGTTCCGCCACTGCCGAACCGGACTCGCGGCGGGCCATCCTGCGCAGGACGGAGGGGGCGAGCAACAGTCCGGCGACCGCCCAGACGCCCAGCACCCCTGCCGTCTCCAGATGTCGCCAGGACTCGCCGATCTCAGCAGCGACAGCGTCGGCCGGAAGCAGCGCCGAGCGGAGGCCGAGCCCGAGCCAGTACACGGGGAAGACCTGCCCGACGGCCTGCAACCACTCGGGCAGCTTCGTCAGCGGAAAGTAGATTCCGGAGATCACGACGAGGCCCATCACGGGGAGCATCAGCAGCCCGACGGTGCGAGGGCTTTCCACAAGGGCCCCGATGACGGCGCCGATCGGCAGGCTCGCCAGGAGACCCAACGGCACGACCCACAGCAGCGTCAGCCATGCTCCGCCGCCCTGCCGGGCCACACCGTCGACCAGGAACACACCGGCAACCAGGGCAAGAGCCATGGAGACCAGCGCAGTGCCCGACACCAAGATGATCTTGCCGACCAGGTGACCGACCATGCCGTGCGGCACGGCCTTCGCCCGCAGCAGGGTGCCGTCCTCGCGCTCGGCCGCGAGCAACTGTGCCGTGGTCATCACCCCAGTGAACGCAAGCGTCATTCCCAACATGCTCGGCAGCATGAACGCGCCGGCCGAGATGCCTGCGCCCTTCAGCGGATCGTCCCTGACCAGGAACATCGGCACGATCAGCAGAACTGTCCACAGGGCGTGCCCGAACAGGTCCTGACCCGTGGTGAAGGTCTGCCGCAGCTCCGTCCAGCCGCGCCGCACCCCGGCTCGTGCCGCATACCACACCGGGTTCATCGCGATCCCTCCCCAAAGGTGTGTGCCGCCCGCTCGCCGGTGAGGTTCCCCGCCTCCCACTCCCTGACCATCAGCAGGTAGGTGTCCTCCAGATTTGCCCGGCGCACCTCCAGGTCACCAATCGCGCCGCCGTGCTCCTCGAACAGTCGACGGACGAACTGAGTAGGCTCCGCCGTCTCCTGCTCGAAGGGCTGCCCGTCCCGAGTCCAGCGCACAGTGGCCTCGGCTGACGCCTGTTGGGCCAGTTCCTCAGCGGAGCCGTCCGCGACAATCCGGCCGCCGGCCAGGATGAGGATCCGGTCACCGAGCTTCTCCGCCTCGGCGAGATCGTGGGTGGTCAGCAAGACCGTGGTGTTCTCGTCCGCGAGCCCGCGCACCAGGCTGTGGAACTCGCTCCTGGCCTCCGGATCCAAGCCCGCCGTCGGCTCGTCAAGGAACAGCAGTTCGGGCCTGCCCACGATACCGATGGCCACGTCGAGCCGCCTGCGCTGTCCCCCAGACAGCGTTCCGACCCGCTTGTACGCCTGCTCGGTCAGCCCAACGGCGGCGAGGAGCTCGTCGACGCCCCACGGACGACGCACGAACGTGGTCGAGTACGGCGCGTAGTAGGAGCCTAAATGGGCCAGCAAGTCCCGTACCCGCCACTTACCGTGGTCGCGCCAAGACTGCAGCACGATGCCGAGCCGCGCTCGCCACCGCTCGTCCCCGTGCGCCGGATCGGTGCCCAGCACGGCGACGTCACCGGACGAGCGCATCCGGAAGCCCTCCAGGATCTCGATCGTGGTCGTCTTGCCAGCGCCGTTCGGGCCGAGCAGAACGAGTACCTCACCCCGCCGGGCCGTGAAGCCGACCCCCTTCAGTACGTCCTGACTGCGATAGCCCATCCACAATTCGCGTACGTCGATGACCGTGTCGCTCTGCGGCGGTGCACCGCCCCGTCCATCGAGCGACGCGTGAACAGTTGTCATCGGTGTTCCCCCATCCTGGTCCATGGACCGTGGTCTGTGCGTGTCGGTGTGCCTGGTCAAGAGCCGTTGGCCGTGGCCCGTGGTCGCGGGACCGTGTCTGCGGCCGCGACTGCCTACCCTCGGGCGGCCCTCCGCCACCCTCCCCGACCGAACACGAAGCAGGCTCGACTTGCCAACGGCTCACGGCGACAGCATCGCCACCGCCTTACCAGATGCCACGCAACCAATACCAGCATCGCCCCGCGCCTGGAAGGCATTAGAGACATTAGCCGACTCCGGCAACCCGCTTCACTCAAGGAGAAGCATCAGAAATCTCCTCCATCAAGAGGTTGTGTAAACATGAAGGGATTTGATAACGCGCTAACGGGGCACCAGCGGTCGTGCGACAAATCCCAGCAAGAGCTGCAAGGTGAGCATAGCGGCCACGAACAGCACCCTTACCAATTCGGGAATGTTCCAGAGATCCGGCCAGGGGAAGTTGACTTGAAAGAGTCACACATCAGACCTCTCATTCGACTCACCCTTGCATTTCCTCTCTCCCTTCATAGCATTGACCTGCCAGCTAGCGCTGATGCAGGTGCCGACCTCAAGGAGGGATTCGTTGGCGAAACCCACCGCCGAAGCGACGGCAGATAGTTCAGGGCAGCGGAGTACCACGACAGACTCCGTCACCACCTCGGGAGCATGGCCCTGAAACATCAGCAAGGAACCATCCACTGCACAATCTCCCCAGGAAACCCAGGTGATTCCACATGAACCTCAAGTCAGCAAAGCGAACACTCTCGACCATTGCTGTCGTCATCGCTGCCTTATCTTCCTCAGCGAACTGGGCGGCAGCCAGTCCCGCGGATTCGGCGGCTGCTCCGGTGGAGTGGTCGGCAACCCACGGTTCGTCCATCGCGTCCGGTACCCGATGGACCGAACAGAACGATAGCGGGACAGATCTTGTGGTCGAGGGAGAACTCCGGAACACAGGCACCGAATGCTCTTCGGTCTGGGTCCAGTGGACCCGTGACTTCGTCCCTTCTCCCTATGCCAAACACTCCACCCAATGCGGTGACGGAGTCTCTCGCGTCAACGTTCGACTGAGCCCCTATCGACTGACCACCACCGGTCGGTTGAAGGTGTGCCAGGGCACCGCAGACACGAGAGACTGCGGATCGGCTATATCCCTGACTACATGGCCGATCAACAACTCGAAGAAGGCCACCTCCCACACACAGTCGCCCCCGCGTTGAGGTCCCGGGTGGGCCGGCAGAACAGGACTCTGGAATGCTGCGCCCACCTGCAAGTCCCCCCACCGAAAGGCCCCCACATGTCACAGTCCCTGTGGAAACGCCACGGCCTGGTGCTGGCCGCCGGCGCCACGTGCATCCTCGTCAACGGCAAAGGCATCGGACCGTTATGGCTCGTCGGACTCGCCCTGCTGGCGACAGGTCTGCTTATGCGGCAGGCGATGACGCGAGCCCAGCGCCCACCGAGTGAAGAGGCCCCACCGTTGGCACTGGACATCCCCGTGAACGGCCGCTGGATGGCCCGCAATGGGCCCGCCACCAAGGTGCCCAGCCACACTCACAACCTCGCGCAGACTTACGCCATCGACCTGGCCCGCCGCCCGGCGCCGGAACCCGTGTGGCTGTGGCCGCTGACGCGGCGCCCCGGGTCCTACCCGTCCTTCGGTGAACCGATGCTCGCGCCTGCGAACGGCCGGGTGATCGCCGCCCATGACAGCCAGCGCGACCACCTGACGCGTACCTCCCTGGCCGGCCTGCTCTACGTGCTCCCGGAGGGCTTCGTGCGCTCACTAGGTCTGCCGCGCCACCTACTCGGCAACCACCTGATCCTCGACTTGGGCAACGGAGCCTACGCCGTCTTCGCACACCTGCGGCGCCACTCGCTGAAAGTGGATGTCGGGGACCACGTGACGGCCGGTCAGCCACTGGCCGAGTGCGGCAACTCGGGCAACTCCGCCGAGCCCCACCTGCACTTCCAGCTCATGGACAGCCCGGACATCACCTCAGCCCACGGCCTGCGCTTCACCTGGCGGTACCAGGATGACGACGGCCACGAGCACGAAGGCGTACCTGCCGACAACACCTGCTTCATCCCCGTCCGGACCGCCCCCGTCGACTCGTCAGACCCCTACGCCGCGTCATAGCCGGGATCGAGCGCGAAGCGGACCGACCGGACACGGACGTCAGGGGCGAACTCACCGAAGGCGAAGACTTCCTGCGGCCGCTCCGGATTCCCGTCCCGGCTGGTGGTGTAGCGGGCCGCGAAGCGGTTGCCCTCTCGCAGCGTCTCGTGCACGTCCACCGGATAGGTGTGGCCCACCCCGAGGGCATGGAGCTGATCGCCGCCATGCTGGAGGAGGTCGGCGACCAGAAGTCGCCGCTGCCCGATGTCGAGGAAACCCGGCGGCGCCTGAAGTCCGGTCAGGATCTGATCGGCCGCCTGACCGTCAGTGAGTGGCTCGACCGATGGCTCGACGGCAAGCGCATCCGCAAGTCGGGCCTCAGCCGCTACGAGACCGACATCCGGTTCCATTTGAAGCCCCGGATCGGCCACCACCGCCTCGACCGCCTACGCGTGAGCCACCTCAGCGACATGTTCACGGCCATCGCCGACGCCAATGCCGAGATCCTGGAGCAGAACGCCCAGCGCCGGGCCGCGGTTGAGGAGTTGGCCACCGTGCCGTGGAAGGGCACGGACAACCGCGCTCGCCGCAAGGTGATGAAGACGGCGATGGATGCCATGCCGCCGTTCCGGCGTGTGACCGGTCCGGCTACCCGGCTGCGTATCAAGGCCACCCTGCGGGCTGCGCTGAACGACGCGATCAGCCAGCAGATCCTCACCTTCAACCCGGCGGCCCACGTCGAACTCGATCCTGTGCGCAAGCCGAAGGCTCTGGTGTGGACGGACGCGCGGGTCGCCAAGTGGGAGCAGACGGGCGAGAAGCCCTCGCCCGTGATGGTCTGGACGCCCGAACAGACTGGCGCGTTCCTCGACTTCGTCGCGGAGGACCGGCTGTACGCGATGTGGCACCTGATCGCCTTCCGCGGCCTGCGGCGGGGCGAGGCATGTGGGCAGCCCTGGTCGGAGACCAACCTCGATGACCACTCCCTGACCGTCTCCGCCCAGCTCGTCCAGGACGGGTGGGAGGTCGAGACCTCCGAGCCCAAGACGGACAGCGGCTTCCGCGTGGTCGCGCTCGACGACGACACCGTCAACGTCCTGAAGCGGCACCGCGAACAGCAGGACGCGGACCGCGAGGAGTGGGGATCAGCCTGGGTCGAGACCGGCATGGTCTTCACCCAAGAAGACGGCTCCTGGCTCCATCCCGGCAAGGTGACCGACCTCTTCGAGCGCCTGGTCGCCGCCTCCGGGCTCCCGCCGATCCGGATGCACGACCTCGGCACGGGGCGGCCACACTCATGCTCGCCGCCGGCATCGACGTGAAGATCGTGTCGGACACGCTCGGGCACAGCGATACCCGGATCACGCGGGACATCTACCAGAGCGTCCTGCCGCAGGTCGGCAAGAACGCCGCCGAGGCCACCGCCAAGCTGGTCCCGCTTCAGCGGAAGACCGAGGCGGAGGAGGCCCGCAAGGCCGCGAAGAAGGCGGCAGCCAAGGCGAAAGCCGAGGCCAGGGCCAAGAGGAAGGGCAAGCGGAAGAAGCCCAAGAAGTAGGGCACCGGCCCGCTCCGCTCACGCATCGCTCACGCAAGCCAACTCGCGGCACCCCGGCCGTGTGACGCGTCATGCCCTGAGCAACACAAAAGGCCAGGTCACGAGCTATGTGACCTGGCCTTTGCCGGAGCCGCCTTCGGGATTCGAACCCGAGACCTACGCATTACGAGTGCGTTGCTCTGGCCATCTGAGCTAAGGCGGCGCGCTGTCCGCACTATGGTGCGATCAGCAACGTCGGTAAGTCTACACAGATCCCGGCGGTGCTCCGTACCAGCCCCGGAGCCCCAGGCCCCTGGGGCTGGTGACGTGCGTTACGAGCAGCGCTTTCCCTCCGCCGGAGGGGTGCCCCGCAGAAGGTACGCGTTGATCGTGCGGTCGATGCAGTCGCTGCCGCGGCCGTAGGCGGTGTGACCGTCACCCTGGTAGGTGAGGAGGCGGCCGGAGGAGAGCTGGCGGGACAGGGACCGGGCCCAGCGGTACGGGGTCGCCGGGTCCCGGGTGGTGCCGACCACGACGATCGGGGCGGCGCCCTTCGCCTCGATGCGCTTCGGCTCGCCGGTGGGCGCGACCGGCCAGTACGCGCAGTTCAGGGAGGCCCAGGCGAGGGTCTCGCCGAAGACCGGGGATGCCTTCTCGAAGGCGGGGAGCGCCTCACGGACCTGGTCCGGGGCGTCGAAGGCGGGCGGGAGGTCCAGGCAGTTCACGGCGGCGTTGGCGAACATCAGGTTCGAGTATTCGCCGTCGGGGTCCCGCTCGTAGTACGTGTCGGACAGGGCCAGCAGACCCGCGCCGTCGTTCTCCCTCATCGCCGAGGTCAGCGCCTCGCGCAACTGCTGCCAGGCCGCCTCGTCGTACATCGCCGTGATCACGCCGGTGGTGCCGAGGGACTCGGTGAGCCTGCGGCCGTCCGCGTCGCCGGTGGGCAGCGGCCTCGCGTCGAGCTTGTCGAAAAACGCCTTCAGGTTGCGTCCGACCTGCTCCGGTGGCGTCCCCGGCCTGCCGAGAGGGCAGTCGGTGTGCCGTACGCAGTCCTTCGCGAACGCGGTCAGCGCCGTCTCGAAGCCCGCCGTCTGGTCGAGGTTCAGCCGGCGCGCGGGCAGCGACGGGTCGATCGCGCCGTCCAGGACGAGCCGTCCCGCCCGCTGTGGGAAGAGCCCGGCGTACGTCGCTCCGAGGAACGTGCCGTACGACGCCCCCACATACGTCAACTTCTCGTCCCCGAGGGCCGCCCGCAGGACGTCCATGTCCCGGGCCGCCTCGATTGTCGAGAGGTGCCGCAGCAGCGCGGGCGACTGCTTGCCGCACCCTTCCGCGAACTCCTTGTAGGCGTCCACGAGTCCGTCGACCTCCCGCTTGTCGTCGGGCGTGACGTCGGTCTGCGTGTACCTGTCCATCTCTCGCGCGTCGAGACACTCGACGGGCTCGCTGCGGGCGACGCCGCGCGGATCGACCGCGACCAGGTCGTAGCGGGCGCGGACCTCCGCCGGGTAGCCGACACCGGCGTACGACTGGAGGTAGGTGATCGCCGAGCCGCCCGGTCCGCCCGGGTTCACCAGCAGCGAGCCCAGCCGTGTGCCCGGGCCTGTGGCCTTCTTGCGGGCCACGGCCAGCCGCACGTCGCCCTCGGCCGGCTCGGCGTAGTCGAGTGGCGCACGCAGGGTGGCGCACTCGAAGCCGGAGACACCGCAGGCACGCCATTTCAGCTTCTGCCCGTAGTACGGAGCCAGGTCGGACGGGGTGGCCCGGGGCAGCGCGGTCACTTCCGCCGCCCCGGCCGCGGAGGTCGCCGAACTCGTCGAGCTCCCGGAGGAACAGGCGGAGAGGAGCAGCGCCGCGACGGCGACGAGGGTGGCTCCGGTACGGGACCTGGCACTGAACATGGTCCTTGACCAGCGGTGGGTGCGCCTTGTGTACATTCAGCGAGCGTAACGCTGTGCGATGGATTGGGCACGGCATGTACAGCTTGTGCCACGGACGAGTGCGGGCTGTCCCTCGAACGAGGTACGCCGTCAACACGACGCCCACGGCAAAGGGGCTTCACTCCGCCTGACCGACACGCGGCAGGTGGGCCACCGCGGCCGACCTACGCCGCCCACGGCGGGGCGGCCCGCCCCGTCACCCCGATCTGAGCGCCATCGTCATCGCCTCCACGGCCAGCAGGGGCGCCACATTGCGGTCGAGGGCGTCTCGGCAGGCGGCGATCGCCTCGATGCGACGCAGGGTGGACTCCGGGGAGCTGCCGCGGGCGAGCCGCTCCAGGGTGTCCTCGGCGTCCGTGTTGGCGAGCGCGATCCGGGAGCCGAGCTGGAGGGCGAGGACATCGCGGTAGAAGGCGGTGAGGTCGGTGAGCGCGAGGTCGAGGCTGTCGCGCTGGGTACGCGTCCTGCGGCGCTTCTGCTTGTCCTCCAGCTCCTTCATCACACCCGCCGTACCGCGCGGCATCCGGCCGCCCTGGGCTGCGCCCAGCGCTGCCTTCAGCTCCTCCGTCTCCTTGACGTCGATCTCCTCGGCGAGCTGCTTGGCGTCCTCCGCGGCCGCGTCGACCAGCTCCTGGGCGGCCTTGAGGCAGCCGCCGATGTCATCGATGCGGAGCGGCAGCTTCAGCACGGTGGCCCGGCGTTCTCGGGCAGCCGGGTCGGTGGCGAGTCGGCGGGCCCGGTCCACGTGCCCCTGCGTCGCACGGGCCGCCGCGGCCGCGACGTCCGGTTCGACGCCCTCGCGTCGTACGAGCATATCGGCGACGGCGTCCACGGAGGGCGTGCGCAGGTTCAGGTGGCGGCAGCGGGAGCGGATGGTGGGCAGGACGTCTTCGAGAGAGGGGGCGCACAGCAGCCAGACCGTGCGGGGGGCGGGTTCCTCTACGGCCTTGAGGACGGCGTTGGCGGACTTCTCGTTCAGCCGCTCGGCGTCCTCGACGAGGATCACCTGCCAGCGGCCGTTCGCCGGTGAGGTGAACGACTTGCGGACCGTGTCCCGCATGTCGTCGACGAGGATCTGAGCGCCCACGGCCACGACGGTCGTGACGTCGGCGTGGGTGCCGACCAGCGCTGTGTGACACCCGTCGCAGAAGCCGCAGCCGGGGGCGCCGCCCAGGGCGCGGTCGGGGCTCACGCACTGCAACGCGGCGGCGAATGCCCGCGCCACCTGCGTCCGTCCTGCCCCGGGCGGCCCGGTGAACAGCCAGGCATGCGTCATTCTGGACGCCTCGGGCAGCGGGGCGTCGGCCGCGGCTGCAGTGACCAGGGCGTCGGCGTCCCGGGCAGCGGCGGTGAGCTGCTCGCTCACCTTCTCCTGCCCGACGAGGTCGTCCCACACGCTCATGGGGTCACGCCGCCCTTCCGTCACACTCCGCGGTACGCCATCCATTGTGGGGGCGACCACTGACAACGGAGCCCGCGCCGGCCGCCACCCCGCGGTTCAGCGGCCCCTGCCCCGTCCTCGACGGCCCTGCTCGTCGTCGTACGCGTCCTCGCGGGGCCCGAGCAGCTCGTCCGCCAAGGTGGGCAGATCGTCCAGCGGGGTCTCCTCGGCCCAGTCCGGCCGCGGGCGCCGCTGCGGCGTCCCCTCGGCGTCGACCTGGGGCAGCTCCCGCGTACGGTCCTCGCCGCCGTCCGGTCCGGCCCCCGGCCGCTCGTCCCGGAAGAATCCCGGCGGAACCCGGTCCACGGGGTTCTCGCCCGGCACGGGAGGCAGCACCGCGGTCTCGCCCTCGGCGCCGGGCGCCACCGGCGGCAGCACAGCAGTCTCATCCGCCGAACCGACCGGCGGCAGTACGGCCGTCTCGTCCGCCGCCCCCTGAGGAGCGGGCGGCTGCGGCAGTTCGGCGGTCACCTCGGAGTCGGCCCCGGAGTCACCGGAGGGCTCGTCACTGCCCGGCGTTTCGTCCCGTACCGGCCGCAGGACCGTCGTCTCCTCCTGCGGCCCGCCCGTGGGCTTCACGACCGGCGTCGGGACGGTCGCCGCCTCCGGCGGGACCGGTGGCGTGGCCGGAACCGTCGGCTGCCGGGGGCCCGCCGCGGCCGCCGCAGCGGCCTGCTCGGCCGCCCGCCGGGCCTCCTCGGCCCGCAGCAGCGCCTCCTCGGCCTTGCGCTGCTTCTCCAGTCGGCGTTCCTCCGCCTCGGCCCGCAGCCGGGCCTCCTCCTCGGCCTGCCTGCGGCGCCGTTCCTCCTCGGCCTTGCGCCGGGCCTCTTCCTCGGCCCGCGCCTTCTCCTCGGCCAGGAGACGCACCCGCTCCTCCTCCGCCCGGCGGCGCGCTTCCTCGGCCCGCTGCCGGGCCTCCTCCGCCTGCCGTTCGGCCTCGCGCCGCTGCGCCTCCTCCAGCTCGCGCCGCTTGCGCTCCTCCTCCTCGGCGCGCAGCCGCTCGAGCTGCTCCTGGCGCTCGCGCTCCAGGCGCTCCTCCTCAGCCTTGCGGGCGGCCTCCTCCTCGGCCTTGCGGCGGGCCTCCTCCTCGGCCTTCTTCCGCGCCTCCTCCTGGGCCTTCACCTCGGCCTCGGACAGCGGCAGCATCTGGTCCAGCCGGGCCCGGATCACCGTCGACACGGCCTCGGGCTCCTGCCCGGCGTCGACGACCAGGTACCGCCCGGGGTCGGACGAGGCCAGCGTCAGGAAACCGGACCGCACGCGCGTGTGGAACTCGGCCGGCTCCGACTCCAGCCGGTCCGGCGCCTCCGTGAACCGCTCCCGCGCGGCCTCCGGCGAGACATCCAGCAGAACGGTCAGGTGCGGTACGAGCCCGTGCGTCGCCCACCGGTTGATGCGGGCGATCTCGGTCGGGGACAGGTCACGGCCCGCGCCCTGGTACGCCACCGAGGAATCGATGTAGCGGTCGGAGATGACGACCGCGCCGCGCTCCAGCGCAGGCCGCACCACCGTGTCCACGTGTTCGGCGCGGTCCGCCGCATACAGCAGCGCTTCCGCCCGGTGCGAGAGCCCGGCGCTCGACACGTCCAGCAGGATCGACCGCAGCCGCTTGCCCACCGGGGTCGCCCCGGGCTCGCGGGTCAGCACGACCTCGTGGCCCTTGGCCCTTATCCACTCGGCGAGCGCCTCGGCCTGGGTGGACTTTCCGGCGCCGTCGCCGCCTTCCAGGGCGATGAAGAAACCGGAGGTCGTCGGAGCCTGCACCGGGTCGTCGCCGCCGAGCAGCGCGTCCCGCAGGTCGTGCCGCAGCGGTACGCCGGAACGGTCGTCGAGCTTGGCCAGCACCAGCGCGGCCACCGGCAGCAGCAGCGCACCGACCAGCATCAGCGTGAACGCCGCCCCGCCGTGCGCGAACACGAACTTGCCGTTCTCCAGCCGGTGCGGCCCGATCAGAGCCGCCACCAGGGGCGCGATCAGCGCGCCGAGCGCCACACAGACCCGTACCACCGCGTGCAGGTGCTCAGTGGTCCGGGCCCGCCGGAAGTCCTCGGCCTCCTGGTCGAGGAGCGCATGCCCGGTGTTGGCGGCCATGCCCGCGCCGACGCCGGCCAGCGCGGCGATCAGCAGCACAGTGGTGACGTCCGCGACGAGCCCGGCGGCCAGCAGCGCCACGCCGGTGAAGGCGATCGCCAGCGCGAGCATCCGGCGCCGCGACAGCGACGTCAGCACCTTCGGTGCCGTACGGATGCCGACGGCGACACCGCCGGTCAGCGCGAGCACCAGCAGCCCGTACGTCACCGGGCCGCCGCCCAGGTCCTTGGCGTGCAGCACGGCGACGGCCACAGCCGTGGCGACCGCTCCGGCGACAGCGGCGCAGGCGAGCACCAGCAGCGGGATCGCGCCGGTGCGGCCCTTGTCGGCACCCGTGCCCGTCCTCGGGCGGCGCAGTCCCTCGAGCGGCGACCGCGCGCGCGGGGTACGCGTGCCGGGCAGCTCCAGGAAGGTCAGGACGGACAGGGACGCGGCGAACAGACCGGCCGCGACGTACGAACCGAGGGCCGCCTGGTGCTGGCCGAACCAGTCGATCCCCGCACCCAGCAGATTGTTGAACAATCCCGCGACCACGAGCGCGGCACCCGCAAGGGGGACCGCCACGAAGGTGGTGCGCAGCGACAGACGGCGCAGCGCGTCCATGCGGTCCGGCAGCGGTCGTACGGTCGCGCCCTCCGGGGGCGGGGCCGGCAGCAGCGCGGGGGCGGCGCTTTCGCGGCAGACCGTCCAGAAGCGCTCGGCGACACCGGTGACGAAGACGGTCACCAGGAGCACGGCGAGAGCGTCCTCGGGCATCCAGTCGATCCACAGCGGGGCGACGATCAGCAGCGCGGCCCGCAGACCGTCCGCGCCGACCATGGTCCAGCGGCGGTCCAGCGGGCCGTCCTGGGAGGTGAGCGCGGTGAGCGGGCCGAGGAGCACGGCTCCGAAGAGCAGCGTCGCAAGGATGCGCACCCCGAACACGGTCGCCACTGCGAACGCCACGCCCCGGTAGCCTCCGCCGAACGCCCCCTCGGCGATCGCCGCCTGGAGGACGAGGACGACCAGCACGAGAAGCGCGAGGACGTCACCGACCCCGCTCACCAGCTGTGCGCTCCACAACCGCTTCAGTTGCGGTCGGCGCAGCAGCGCACGGACGGCACGCTCGCGGGAGTCCGCGACCAGCGTGTCGTCGGGGGCGGGGTGATGGGCCGTTGGCTGCTCGGCTCGCGTCATGCGTTCAGCCTATCGGGCCGCACCGACACTCCAGTGCCCATGCCCGAACGTCCGCACGCCCCGACACCGAAGTGATGCCGGGGCGTTCGTTTCGCGAATCCGCGGTGAGGGGCGGTCCGTTGCCGGCCGGCCTCGGTTCAGTCGTCCGACACCGTCTTCGAAGCCGTCGCCTTCTTGGCGGCCGTCTTCTTGACCGCCGTGGTCTTCTTCGCGGCGGTCGTCTTCGCTGCGGTCGTCTTCTTGGCGGCGGTCTTCTTCGCGGCCGTCGCCTTCTTCGCAGGAGCCTTCTTCGCGGCCGCCTTCTTGGCCGTCTTCTTGGCGGGCCCCTTCGCACGCTTCTCGGCGAGCAGTTCGAAACCGCGCTCCGGGGTGATCGTCTCGACACTGTCGCCGGAGCGCAGGGTCGCGTTGGTCTCGCCGTCGGTGACGTACGGGCCGAAGCGGCCGTCCTTGACGACGACCGGCTTGCCGCTGACCGGGTCCTCGCCCAGCTCCTTCAGCGGCGGCTTGGCGGCCGCCCGGCCACGCTGCTTCGGCTGGGCGTAGATCGCCTGCGCCTCCTCCAGCGTGATCGTGAAGAGCTGGTCCTCGGACTGCAGCGACCGCGAGTCCGTGCCCTTCTTCAGATACGGGCCGTAGCGGCCGTTCTGCGCGGTGATCTCGACGCCGTCCGCGTCGGTGCCGACGATCCGCGGAAGCGACATCAGCTTCAGCGCGTCCTCAAGCGTCACCGTGTCCAGCGACATCGACTTGAACAGCGAGGCCGTACGCGGCTTGACGGCGTTCTTGCCCGTCTTCGGGGTGCCCTCGGGCAGCACCTCGGTGACGTACGGACCGTAGCGGCCGTCCTTGGCGACGATCGTGTGGCCGGTCTCCGGGTCCGTGCCCAGCTCGAAGTCGCCGCTCGGCTTGGCGAGCAGCTCCTCCGCGAGCTCGACGGTGAGCTCGTCCGGGGCCAGGTCGGACGGGATGTCGGCGCGCTGATGGCCCTCGGACTCCTTCTCACCGCGCTCGATGTACGGCCCGTAGCGGCCGACGCGCAGCACGATGTCGTTGCCCACCGGGAACGAGGACACCTCGCGCGCGTCGATCGCGCCCAGGTCGGTGACCAGCTCCTTGAGGCCGCCGAGGTGGTCCCCGTCGCCGTTGCCGGCGTCCGCGGCACCGCCCGCACCCGTGCCTTCGCCGAAGTAGAACCGCTTCAGCCACGGCACAGCCTGCGCCTCGCCGCGCGCGATGCGGTCGAGATCGTCCTCCATCTTGGCGGTGAAGTCGTAGTCGACGAGCCGCCCGAAGTGCTTCTCCAGGAGGTTGACCACGGCGAAGGACAGGAAGGACGGGACGAGTGCCGTGCCCTTCTTGAACACATAGCCGCGGTCGAGGATCGTGCCGATGATCGACGCGTACGTCGACGGGCGGCCGATCTCGCGCTCTTCCAGCTCCTTGACCAGCGAGGCCTCGGTGTAGCGGGCCGGGGGCTTGGTGGCGTGCCCGTCGACCGTGATCTCCTCGGCCGACAGCGGGTCGCCCTCGCCGACCTGCGGCAGCCGGCGCTCGCGGTCGTCCAGCTCGGCGTTCGGGTCGTCGGCGCCCTCGACGTA
>NZ_JBQQCE010000199.1:0-16715 GCF_052245645.1 Streptomyces sp. KR55
GGACACCGTCTCGTGGCAGGCGCTGGTGCCGGATCTGGCGGAGGCGTATGGGGCGTTGGCGGCGGGGCGTGTCCCGGAGCTGGCTGCGGTGCCGACATCGTTCCGGCACTGGGCGCGCGAGCTGGAGGCGCAGGCCCACAGCCACAACCGGCTGGCGGAGTTGCCGCAGTGGGCGGAGCTGCTCCGCGGCGACAGCCCGATGCTGACCGCGGTCCCGGTTGATGCCTCCCGGGATGTGCAGTCGTCGGTGCGGGAGGTGTCGGTGACGGTGCCCGCCGGGGTGACGTCGGCGTTGCTGACGCAGGTGCCGGCGGCGTTCCACGCCGGGGTTGATGACGTGCTGTTGTCCGGGCTGGCGGCGGCGGTCGCCGAGTGGCGTCGTGCGGGTGGGTTCCTGGTTGATGTGGAGGGGCACGGCCGGGTGCCGTTGGCGGCGGAGATGGATCTGTCGCGGACGGTGGGCTGGTTCACGAGTGTGCATCCGGTGCGTCTGGACGCCGGGGCTGTCGACCTGGCGGACGTGCGTGCCGGTGGTGCGGCTGCCGGGCGTCTGCTGAAGCGGGTGAAGGAGCAGGTCCGGGCGGTCCCGGGCGACGGGCTGGGCTACGGCATGCTCCGCCACCTCAATGCCGACACCGCCGAGGTGCTGGCCGGGCTGGCCTCCGCACAGATCGGGTTCAACTACCTCGGCCGTGTCGCCGGGAGCGGAGACGGAGACGGGGACGGGGAGGGGAACGGCGCCGGGACACGGACCGGCCAAGCGGCATGGCAGCCCACCGACGAGGCGATGGGCAAGGGCGGTGACCTGCAGGCTCCGGTGATGCACGCTCTGGAAGTCCTGGGCATGGTCCACGACCGGCCTGCCGGGCCTGAGCTGACGTTGAGGCTGGCTTGGCCGGAGCGGCTGCTCGACCCGGGGGAGGCGCAGGCCCTGCTGGACGCCTGGGCGGCGATGCTCACCGGCCTGGCGGCCCATGCCGCCCGTCCCGGCAGTGGTGGTCACACCCCGTCGGACTTCCCGCTGATCGCCCTGGAACAGGCACAGCTGGAGGAGCTGGAGACGGCGGCACCGGACCTGGTCGAGGTGCTGCCGGTCTCCCCGTTGCAGGAAGGCTTCCTGTTCCACGCCCTCTTCGACGGGTCCGACGAGCAGGCCCAGGACGTCTACGTCGAGCAGATGGTCCTCACCCTCGACGGGCCACTGCACCCGGCGAGGTTGCGGGCGTCGTGGCAGACGCTGCTGGACCGGCACCCGACGCTCCGCGCGGCCTTCCGGCAGCTCGCGGGAGTGCAACAGCCGGTCCAGGTGATCCACCGCCGGGCGACGTTGCCCTGGCGTGCGGAGGACCTGTCCGGGCTCGGCCCGGACGCGGCCTGGGCCGAGTCGGACCGCATCGGCATCGAGGAACGCGCCCGGCGTTTCGACCTGGCGCAGCCCCCGCTGCTGAAGGTCCTGCTGGTCAAGGTGGGGACCGACCGGCACCGCATGATGGTGACGCTCCATCACATCCTGCTGGACGGCTGGTCGTTGCCGATCCTGATGCGGGAGCTGTGGGCCTGCTACGAGGCGGGCGGCAGCGCGAGCGGGCTGCCGGCCGTGGCGCCGTACCGGGACTACCTGGCCTGGCTGGAGCGGCAGGACAAGGACGCCGCCCGCGACGCCTGGCGGCGGACACTCGCCGGGGCGGAGGAGCCGACCCTCGTCGCGCCGGTCGACCCCGACGGCGAGACGAGCACCGGTTCCGTCTCGCGTCAGGCGAGCGGCGCGCTCCTCGGCGCCCTGGGCGACCTGGCGCGCACGCACGACGTGACGGTGAACACCGTCCTCCAGGCCGCCTGGGCCGTCGTACTCGGGCAGCTGACCGGGCGGCGTGACGTCGTCTTCGGCACGACCGTGGCCGGCCGGCCGGCGGAGCTGCCGGGCATGCAGGACATGCTCGGCCTGTTCATCAACACCGTCCCGGTACGGGTCGCCTTCGACCCGGCGCACACCTTCGCCGACGTACTGACGGCGCTTCAGGCGCAGCAGTCCGCGCTGCTGGACCACCAGCACCTCGGGCTCACCGAGATCCAGCGGCTCGCCGGACCCGGCGCCACCTTCGACACCCTGCTCGCCTACGAGAACTTCCCCACCGGCGCGAAGGCGGATCCGGATGTAACGGCGGAGCACGCGCGGGAGTTCGGAGCCGCAGGCGTGCGGGTCACCGAGGCCGGTACGCGCGAGTCGGTCAGCTACCCGCTCTGGGTCGTCGTGGACCCGGTCGGCGGACTGCGGGTCCAGCTCACCTACCGGTCGGACGTCCTCACCACGGGCGAGGCCGAGGCGCTGGCCGACCGGCTGATGCGCCTGCTGGAGCGGATGGCTGCCGTGCCGCGCACGACCGTCGCCCGGATCGACACCCTCGGCGACGGCGAGCGGTCGCTGCTGCTGGACGAGTGGAACGGCACCGGTCGTGACCTCATGCCCGGCACGCTGCCCGGGCTGTTCGAGGAGCAGGCGAACCGCTCGCCGGACGCCGTCGCCGTGGTCGACGGCGTCCAGGAGTGGTCGTACGCCGAGCTGAACCGGCTCGCCGACCGGGTGGCCCTCGGGCTCATCGCCCGCGGCGTCCGCCGGGGAGACCGCGTCGGCGTGCTCATGGAACGTTCGGCCGAGATCGTGGCCGTGCTGCTCGGCGTGGCCAAGGCCGGCGCCGGGTACGTGCCGGCCGGCCCGGACTGGCCCGCGACGCGCACCCGGCTGGTCCTGGAGGGCACCGCGCTGATCGTGGCGGACCGGGAATTCACCGACCGGCCCGCCGACATCGTCACCGTCCGGGACCTGCTGCCGCTCACGGACCAGCCCGCGGTGACCGATCCGCCGTACACCGGTGCCGAGGCCAGGACTGCCCTCCATGCGGCCCGCCCCGCGCCCGACGACCTCGCCTACGTGATGTACACCTCGGGCTCCACGGGCGTGCCGAAGGGAGTGGAGGTCACCCAGGGCGATGTCGCTGCGCTGGCACGGGACAGCCGGTTCGCGCGCGGGCACGAGTGTGTGCTCGTGCACTCGCCGCAGACGTTCGACGCGTCGACGTACGAGATGTGGGCGCCCCTGCTGTCCGGCGGCCGGATGGTGATCGCGCCCCCGGGTGTCCTGACGGCGGCCGTGCTGCGCGAGACGGTGACGCGGCACGGCGTCTCCGCGATGTGGCTGACCGCGGCCCTGTTCCATCTGTTCGCGCAGGAGGATCCCGGCAGCCTGGCGGGTCTGCGCGAGGTGTGGACGGGCGGCGACGTGGTGCGGGCGGAGGCCGTGCGCCGGGTGCGTGAGGTGTGCCCGGAGATCGTGGTGGTCGACGGGTACGGGCCGACGGAGACGACCACGTTCGCGACGTCGTTCCGTATGGAGCCGGGAGCCGGGCTGCCGGCGTCCGTGCCGATCGGGCGCCCGCTGGACGGCGAACGGGTGTTCGTGCTGGACGGGTTCCTGCGGCCGGTGCCGGTCGGTGTGCCGGGTGAGCTGTACATCGCGGGCGCGGGCCTGGCCCGGGGCTACGCCGGGCGGCCGGAGCTGACGGCCGAGCGGTTCGTGGCGTGCCCGTTCGGCACGGGCGAGCGGATGTACCGCACCGGTGACCTGGCGCGCTGGACCGCCGACGGCCTGCTGGAGTTCGCCGGCCGGGTGGACGCGCAGGTGAAGCTGCGCGGCTTCCGGGTGGAGCCGGGCGAGGTCGAGGCGGTGCTGGCCGACCGACCGGACGTCGGTCAGGCCGCGGTGGTGGTGCGGGAGGACCGGCCCGGCGAGAAGCGGCTCGTCGGATACGCCGTCCCCGCCGCCGGGGCGACCGTGGACGGGGAGGCCCTGCGCGCTGATCTGGCCGAGGCGCTGCCGGAACACATGGTGCCGGCGGCGGTGCTGGTGCTCGACGCCCTCCCGGTGACCGCGAACGGCAAGGTCGACCGCAAGGCCCTGCCCGCCCCGGACTTCGGCGGGCTGGTGACCGGCCGCGAGCCCCGGACGGAGGCGGAGGCGGCCCTGTGCGCGCTCCTGGCCGACGTACTGGGACTGGAACGGGTCGGCGTCGACGACAGCTTCTTCGCCCTCGGCGGCGACTCGATCATGTCGATGCAACTGGCGTCCCGGGCCCGGCGGGCCGGCTGGATCCTCACCCCCCGGCAGATCTTCGAGGAGAAGACCCCGGAGCGCCTGGCGCTGGTCGTGCGGCGGGACGACACCGACGCGCGGGCCCAGCACGCGGCCCGGCGCTCCCGGCAGGACGCCGGCGAGGTGCCGTGGACGCCGGTCATGCGCTGGATGGGAGAGGTGGCCACCCGGTCCCGGTTCGCGCAGTGGACCGTGGTGGGTGCGCCGGCGGGGCTGGGTGTGGAGACGCTGGCCGCGGGCCTGGGCGCCGTGGTGGACACGCACGACATGCTGCGGGCCCGGGTCGTCATGCCTGAGGGGGCCGGTGCGGGTGAGCCCACGCTGGTGGTCCGTGAGCGGGGTGCGGTCGACGCGGCGGGGCTCGTGGTGCGGGTGGACGCGGCGGGTGTGCCGGACGGTGAGCTGGACCGGGTGGCGGGTGACGCGGCCCGGGAGGCGGTGGAGCTGCTCGATCCGGCCGCGGGTGTGATGGTGCGGGCGGTCTGGCTGGACGCCGGTGCCGGCCAGGTGGGCCGTGTGGTGCTGGTCGTGCATCACCTGGCGGTGGACGGGGTGTCCTGGCGGATCCTGCTGCCGGACCTCCAGGCCGCCTGCGAGGCCGTCACCACCGGACAGCGGCCCGAACCGGAGCCGGTGACCACCTCCTTCCGCGCCTGGGCGCTGGAACTGGTCCGGCAGGCCCGCGGCGAACAGCGCCGCGCCGAACTGGACGACTGGACCGCCCTGGTCGGGACGCGGCTCGAGGAGACGCTGGGCCGACGGGCCCTGGATCCGACGCGGGACACCGTGAGCACCCTGCGCCGGCACACCCTGACCGTGCCGGCCGAACACGCCGCCGTCCTCACCGGACGGACCCCCGGCGCCTTCCACTGCGGTGTCCACGACGTACTGCTGGCCAACCTGGCCGGGGCCGTGGCCCACTGGCGGCCCGGCACGGACACCTCGACCCTGCTGGACATCGAGGGCCACGGCCGGGAACCCGCGGACAGCATCGACCTGTCCCGTACGGTCGGCTGGTTCACCGCCGTGCACCCGATCCGGCTCGACACCGCAGGCATCGACACCGCCGAGGCGGCGCACGGCGGCCGGGCGGCGGGCCTGCTGCTCAAGGTCGTGAAGGAACAGCTGCGCGCCGTGCCCGGCGACGGACTCGGACACGGGCTGCTGCGCCACCTCGCCCCCGGGAGCGGCCCGGCCCTGGCCGGCCTGCCGGTCCCGCAGATCGGCTTCAACTACCTGGGCCGGTTCCCGGCCGGCTCCCGGTCGGAGACCACCGGACCGTGGCAGATGGCGGGCGAGTCCGCGGTCGGCGGCGCCGCCGACCCCGACCTGCCCGCCACCCACGCCCTGGACGTGGGCGCCGTCGTCAGGGACACCCCGCGTGGACCCGAACTGACGCTCACGCTGAGCTGGCCCGGCGAGCTCCTCACGGAGGACGAGGTGGCCCGGCTCGGCCAGGTCTGGCTGGACCTGCTCGCCGGCCTCGCCGCCCACACCGCCGCCCCGGGCGCGGGCGGCCACACCCCGTCCGACTTCCCGCTGGCCGGCCTCACCCAGGACATCGTCGACGAGCTGGAGGTCACGGTGCCGGGACTGGAGGACGTCTGGCCGCTGTCCCCTCTGCAGGAAGGGCTGTTGTTCCACGCGGCCTACGACGAGTCCGGCGCGGACGTGTACGCCGGACAGCGCGCGCTCGCCCTGGACGGGCCGCTCGACGTCGCACGGCTGCGTGCCTCGTGGGAGGCCGTCCTGACCCGGCACCCGGTCCTGCGCGCCGGTTTCCACCGCCGCACGACGGGCGAGGCGGTCCAGGTCGTCGTACGCGACCCGGTCCTGCCCTGGCGGGAGGCCGACCTGAGCGGGCTGACGGAGGCCGAGGCGGCGGCCGAGACGGCGCGGCTGGCCGACGGCGAACTCGCCGCGGGCTTCGACCTGACCCGGCCGCCCCTGCTGCGGCTGCTGCTGATCCGCCTCGGGGAGCGCCGTCACCGCCTGCTGATGACCACCCATCACATCATCTTGGACGGCTGGTCCCTGCCGGTGCTGCTCAACGACCTGTCCGCGGTCTACGCGGCGGGCGGCGACGCCTTGGCGCTGCCGCCCGCGACCTCCTACCGGGACTACCTGGCCTGGCTGGACCGGCAGGACAGGGCAGCCGCGCACACCGCCTGGCGGACCGAACTCGCCGGCGCCGACGAACCCACCTTGGTGGTGCCCACCGACACGGTCAGGACCCCGGTCAGGCCGGACATGGTCCGCGCCGAATGCGACGAGGAACTGACCGGCGCCCTGGAGGCACTGGCCCGGCACCACGGCCTGACCATGGCCACGGTCGTCCAGGGCGCGTGGGCGCTGGTCCTCGCCCGCCTGGCCGGCCGCACCGACGTGGTGTTCGGCACCACGGTCGCCGGCCGGCCGCCGGAGCTGGCCGGCACCGAAACCGCCATCGGCCTGTTCATCAACACGCTGCCGGTGCGCGTGCCCCTGTCGGCCGGGCAGTCGGTCCTCGGCATGCTGAGCGCGCTCCAGCGCCAGCAGGTCGACTTGCTGGGCCACCAGCACCTGGGCCTGGCCGAGATCAATCAGATCGCGGGCCCGGGCGCCGAGTTCGACACGCTGGTGGTGTACGAGAACTACCCGCGCACGCCCGAGGAGGCCCCGGACCCCGGCACCCTGGCCATCCGCCCCGGCGGCGAGTCGCGGGACGCCAGCCACTACCCGCTGGGCCTGATCGTGGGCCCCGGCGCACGGCTGGAGACCCAGCTCGACTACCGGCCGGACGTCTACGACCGCGCCCGGGCCGAGGACATCCTCGGCCACCTGCTGCGGGTGCTGGAGCAGATCGCGGCCGACCCGACGGTGCCCGTGGCCCGGGTGAGCGTCCTGGACGACGTCCAGTGGGCCCGGGTGACGGGGGAGTGGCACGACGTCGCCGACCGCGTGCCCGGTGCGCCCCTGCCCGAGCTGTTCGCCCGGCAGGTGCGGCTGTCCCCGGACGCCGTCGCCCTCGACGCCGGCGACCGCACCCTGTCGTACACCGCGCTGGAGGCCGAGGCGGGCCGCCTGGCCCGGCACCTCATCGACGCGGGCGTGGGACCGGAGCGCCGGGTCGCCGTCGTCGTCGAGCGGTCGGCCGCAGTGGTGGTGACCCTGCTCGCGGTCGCCATGGCCGGCGGGGTCTTCGTCCCCGTCGACCCCGCCTACCCGGCGGAACGCATCGCGTACGTGCTGGGCGACGCAGACCCCGCCGTGGTGCTCTGCACGCGGGCGACCCGTGGCGTGCTCCCGGAGGAGACGGGCCGGGTGATGGTCCTGGACGACCCGGCCGTCGCCCAGGAAGTGGCGCGGCGCACCCCCGGATACGTGTCGGACGCCGAACGGACCGCGCCGCTGACCCCCGCCCACGCCGCGTACGTCATCTACACCTCGGGTTCCACGGGCCGCCCCAAGGGCGTCGTCGTCTCCCACACCGGGCTGGCGAACCTGGCCGAGGCCCAGATCGACCGGTTCGGCGTGCATCCCCGGGCCCGGGTGCTGCAGTTCGCGTCGCTCAGCTTCGACGCGGCGGTCTCCGAGCTGTGCATGGCGTTCCTGTCGGGAGCGGCCCTGGTGGTGGTCGGCACCGACGACCTGCCCCCGCGCGCCTCCCTCGGCGACGTCGTACGCCGCACCGGCACCACCCACGTGACCGTCCCGCCGAGCGTGCTCGCCGTCGAGGACGCGCTGCCGGACGTCCTGGAGACCGTGGCCGTAGCCGGTGAGGCGTGCCCGGTCGGACTCGCCGAGCGCTGGTCGGCCGACCGGCGGATGGTCAACGCCTACGGCCCGACCGAGGTGACGGTGTGCGCGGCGATGAGCCTGCCGCTGTCACCTGGCCTCGGCGACAGCGTCCCGATCGGCCGGCCCATGGCCAACACCCGGTCCTACGTGCTGGACGAGTTCCTCCAGCCGGTCCCGCCCGGCGCCGCCGGTGAGCTGTACGTCGCCGGCCTCGGCCTGGCCCGCGGCTACCACGGCCGCCCCGGGCTGACTGCGGAACGGTTCGTGGCCTGCCCGTTCGTCCCGGGTGAGCGGATGTACCGCACGGGCGACCTGGTCCGCTGGACCACCGAGGGCCAGCTCCTCTTCGTGGGCCGCGCCGACACCCAGGTGAAGGTGCGCGGGTACCGCATCGAACCCGGCGAGATCGAGTCCGTCCTCGCCGCCCACCCCTGCGTCACCCAGGCCGTGGTCCTCGCCCGCGGCAACGGCCCCGGCGACAGGCGCCTCGTCGCCTACGTCGTCACGGACACCGTCGGCGACACGGCACCCGGCGAGAGCCGCGACGCACTGCGCACCGAGCTGCGCGAGCACGTCGCCGCGGCCCTGCCCGAGTACATGGTGCCGGCGGCCGTCATGCCACTGGACCGGCTGCCCATGACCGTCAACGGCAAGGTCGACCGGGCCGCGCTGCCCGCCCCGGACTTCGGCGGACTCGTCTCCGCACGGGAACCGAGGACGGACACGGAGGCCGCGCTGTGCGCGCTGTTCGCCGAGGTGCTCGGCCTGGACCGGGTCGGGGTCGAGGACGACTTCTTCGCCCTCGGCGGCGACTCGATCACCTCGATGCAACTGGCGTCCCGGGCCCGGCGGGCCGGCTGGGTGGTCAGCCCCCGGCAGATGTTCGAGGAGAAGACCCCCGAACGTCTCGCCCGGGTCGTGACCACGACCGGCACCGGCCCCGACGGCCCCGAGGACATCGGCGTCGGCGAGATCCCCTGGACCCCGGTGATGCGCGCCCTCGGCGCGCAGACCGCCGGATCCCGGTTCGCGCAGTGGACCGTGGTGGGTGCGCCGGCGGGGCTGGGTGTGGAGACGCTGGCCGCGGGCCTGGGCGCCGTGGTGGACACGCACGACATGCTGCGGGCCCGGGTCGTCATGCCTGAGGGGGCCGGTGCGGGTGAGCCCACGCTGGTGGTCCGTGAGCGGGGTGCGGTCGACGCGGCGGGGCTCGTGGTGCGGGTGGACGCGGCGGGTGTGCCGGACGGTGAGCTGGACCGGGTGGCGGGTGACGCGGCCCGGGAGGCGGTGGAGCTGCTCGATCCGGCCGCGGGTGTGATGGTGCGGGCGGTCTGGCTGGACGCCGGTGCCGGCCAGGTGGGCCGTGTGGTGCTGGTCGTGCATCACCTGGCGGTGGACGGGGTGTCCTGGCGGATCCTGCTGCCGGACCTCCAGGCCGCCTGCGAGGCCGTCACCACCGGACAGCGACCGGTGCTCGACCCGGCGGGAACGTCGTTCCGCCGATGGGCCGGCCTGCTCACCGAACAGGCCTGCAGCGAACAGCGCCGCGCCGAACTGGACGACTGGACCGCCCTGCTGCGGCACGGCGAACCCACCCTGGGCCACCGGCCCCTGGACCCGGCCCTGGACACCGCCGGCACCCTGCGCCGACGGACCTGGACCGTCCCCGCCGCCCAGTCCGCCACCCTGACCGGAGTCACCACGGCCCTCTTCCACTGCGGTGTCCACGAGGTACTGCTGGCCACCCTGGCCGGTGCTGTCGCACACTGGCGACCCGGCACCGCGGCCGACGTGCTGGTGGACGTCGAAGGACACGGCCGCGAACCCGTGGCGGGAGTCGACCTCTCGCGCACGGTGGGCTGGTTCACCAGCACCCATCCCATCCGACTGACCACCCAGGACACCGATCTCGACGCCGCGCTGGCGGGCCGGCCCGCGGTCGGCGACCTGCTCAAAGCGGTCAAGGAACAGGTGCAGGACATCCCCAGCGACGGCCTCGGCTACGAACTGCTGCACCATCTGAACCCCGAGACCGCCCCCGTCCTGGCCGCACTGCCGACCCCCCAGATCGGCTTCAACTACCTGGGCCGGTTCACCACCGGCACCCGGATCGGACCCGTCGGCCCCTGGCAACTCGCCGGGGAGAGCGCGGTCGGCGGCGCCGTCGACCCGGCCATGCCGGCGATGCACGCGCTGGACGCCACCGCCCTCGTCACCGACACCCTCGAGGGCCCGGAGCTGACCGTCACGCTGAGCTGGCCCGGAGCGCTGCTGACGGAGAGCGAGGCCGAACGGCTCGGCCGGACCTGGCTGGACATGCTGAGCGGCCTCGCCGCCCACACCACCGACCCGGCCGCCGGCGGTCACACCCCCTCCGACTTCCCGCTCCTCGATCTCGGACAGGACGAAGTCGACGAACTCGAAGCGATAGCAGAAGAACTCGATGGAGGACGGTCCCTGTGAAGTCTTCAACACCCGCCAAGGGCTCGGCCCTCGCGGAAGTGTGGCCGCTGTCGCCCCTCCAGGAGGGGATGCTGTTCCACGCCGCCTACGACGACGAAGGCCCCGACGTCTACGGCATGCAGTCCGTCATCGGCATCGAAGGACCCCTCGACGTCGCCCTCTTCCGCGCCTCCTGGGAAGCGCTCCTCGGCCGCCACGCCGCCCTGCGGGCCAGCTTCCACCAGCGCAAGTCCGGCGAGGCCGTCCAGCTCATCACCCGGGAGGTCACCCTCCCCTGGCGCGAGGCCGACCTGTCGGAGCACCCCGGTGACGACGTGGAGGCCGAAGTCAGAAGACTGGCCGCCGCCGAGCGGGAACACCGCCTCGACCCCGCCCTCCCCCCGCTGCTGCGGCTGCTGCTCGTCCGCCTCGGCGATCGCAGCCACCGGCTGGTCGTGACCACCCATCACATCCTGATGGACGGCTGGTCGATGCCCGTCCTCCTCGACGAACTGTCCACCGTGTACGAGGCCGGTGGCGACGTCCGCGTCCTCCCGCCGGTCGCCTCCTACCGGGAGTACCTGGCCTGGCTGCACCGCCAGGACAAGGAAGCGGCATGCGCCGCCTGGCGGACCGAACTGGCCGGTCTCGACGAGCCCACCCTCGTGGCACCCGCCGACCGCGCCCGGGCCGCCGTACTGCCGCGGGACACCAAGGCCGGGCTCTGCGAGCGGACCACCACGGCACTGACGGAACTGGCCCGTCAACGCGGCCTCACCGTGAACACGGTGGTTCAGGGCGCCTGGGCGCTGCTCCTCGCCCGGCTCACCCGGCGCGACGACGTGGTGTTCGGCGCCACGGTGGCCGGCCGCCCGCCGGAGCTGCCGGGCGTCGAGTCGATGGTCGGCCTGCTCATCAACACCCTCCCGGTCCGGGTCACCCTCGACAGCGGGCAACCGGTCATGGAGATGCTGGCGGACCTCCAGGCACGCCAGTCCGCACTCATCACCCACCAGCACCTCGGGCTCGCCGAGATCCAGCGACTCGCCGGACCGGGTGCCACCTTCGACACCCTCATGGTGTACGAGAACTATCCGCGCCCGCTGGCCGAGGACCCCGCGCCCGACGCGCTCACCTTCTTCGGCATGGACACCCACGAGGCGACCAACTTCCCGCTGACCCTGGGGATCGTCCCCGAGGACAGCCTCCAGATCGTGGTGACCCACCGGCCCGACCTGTACGACGAGGAAGCCGCGACCCGCATCGGGCACCGGCTGATCCGCGTACTGGAACACCTGGTGGCCGACCCGGCCGTCCGGGTGGCGGACATCGACCTCCTCGACGAGACCGAGCGGTCCCAGGTGATCGAGCGGTGGAACGACACGGGGCAGCCGGTGTCGGCTGGCACGGTGCTGGATCTGTTCCGGGGCTGGGTGAGGCGCTCCCCGGAGGCTGTTGCCGTGCGCGGCGGCTCCGAGGCCCTGACGTATGGGGAGTTGGAGGCGCGGGCGAATCGTCTGGCTCGGTATCTGGTGGGTCTGGGTGTGGGCTGGGAGAGCCGGGTGGGGCTGTGTCTGCCGCGTGGGGTCGACATGGTGGTGGCTTTGCTGGCCGTGTGGAAGGCCGGCGGGGCGTATGTGCCGCTGGATCCGGAGTATCCGGCGGATCGGCTGGCGTACATGGTCAGCGACAGCGGTGCCTCCGTGGTGCTGGTCACGGCCGCGACGGCGGGTGAGGTGCCGGCCGGCGTGGACGTGGTGCTGCTGGAGGAGACGGCCGACGCACCCGCGGAACCGCTCTACGCACTGGTGGATCCGGCTCAACTCGCTTACGTGATCTACACGTCCGGTTCGACGGGTCGGCCGAAGGGTGTGGCGGTCGCGCACGGTGGGGTGGCCAACCTGGCTGAGGTGATGCGTCCGGTGCTGGGCGTGGAACCGGGCACGACTGCCTTGCAGTTCGCGTCGTTCAGTTTCGACGCGGCGGTGCTCGATGTCGCGGTGACGCTGGGCGGCGGCGGCACTCTGGCGATCGCGACGAGTGAGGAGCGCACCGAGCCGAGTGCGCTGGCGGAGATGATCCGTACGGCGGGCGTGCAGGTCGCGAGCGTAGTCCCGTCCCTGCTCGGCGTGCTGGACACGGCCGACGTCCCCGGCGTGGAGAACTGGGTGCTGGGCGCCGAGCGCCTGAGTGCCGGCCTGGCGGCCCGCTGGCGGGCGCAGGCTCGCGTCTGGAACACCTATGGTCCGACCGAGGCGACGGTCATCTCGACGGCGACGCTGCTGGAGGAGGGCGTCAGCCCGAAGGGTGCGCCTCCGGCCATCGGCTCGCCGATCGGCAACACCCGGACCTTCGTCCTGGACGACTTCCTGCGTCCCGTCCCGCCGGGTGTGACGGGTGAGTTGTACGTCGCCGGTGCCGGCTTGGCGCGTGGCTACAACAACCGCCCCGGCCTGACCGCCGAACGCTTCGTGGCGTGCCCGTTCGCCGAGGGCGGGCGGATGTACCGCTCGGGTGACCTGGCGCGCTGGACGGCGGACGGGTTGCTGGAGTTCGCCGGACGCGCCGACGAGCAGGTCAAGATCCGCGGCTTCCGCGTCGAGCCCGGTGAGGTCGAGTCCGTTCTCGCCGCGCACCCCGACGTCGCCCAGGCCGCCGTCGTCGTACGCGAGGACCGGCCCGGCGACAAGCGGCTCGTCGCCTACGTCGTCCCCGATGTGTCGGAGGCCGGCGCGAAGCTGCTGCGGGAACACGCCGCCAGCGTGCTGCCGGAGTACATGGTGCCGTCCGCGGTCGTCCCGCTGGCCGCGATGCCGCTGACGGTGAACGGCAAGGTGGACCGCAAGGCCTTGCCCGCGCCGGAGTACGGTGGCGACGTCGCGGGGCGGGCGCCGCGGGGTCCGCTCGAAACGGCGCTGTGCGAGCTTTCGCCGAGGTGCTCGGGGTGGAGCGGGTCGGTGCCGACGCGTCGTTCTTCGAGCTGGGCGGCGACTCCATCATGTCGATGCAGCTGGCGTCCCGAGCCCGGCGGGCCGGCTGGACCATCACACCCCGGCAGGTGTTCGAGCACAAGACACCGGAACGCCTCGCACATGTGGTGGAGGCGGCGGGTGCCGACCGCGAGGACGCCGCTGACGTGGGGGTCGGCGAGGTGCCATGGACCCCGGCGATGCGGGCCGAGGGCCCATGGGCGACCGCCCCGCGGTTCACCCAGTGGATGGTGGCGGGGGCTCCGGCGGGGCTCGGCCTGGAGACGCTGACCGCGGGCCTGGGCGCCGTACTGGACACGCACGACATGCTGCGGGCCCGGGTCGTCACCCCCGAGGGAACCGGGACCGGCGAACCCACGCTGGTGGTCGGCGAGCGGGGATCGGTCGACCCGGCGGCGCTGGTGAGCCGCGTCGACGCCGTGGACGCCGCCGACGCCGACCTGGACCGGCTCGCCGGGGACGCCGCCCGCGAGGCGGCCGAGCGGATCGACCCGAGGACCGGGCCGGTCCTGCGGGCGGTGTGGCTGGACGCCGGGCCGCGCCGCGTCGGCCGCCTGGTCCTGCTGGTGCACCACATGGCGGTGGACGGGGTGTCGTGGCGCATCCTGCTGCCCGATCTCCAGGCCGCCTGCGAGGCGGTGGTGGCCGGGCGGGCACCGGAGCTGGACCCGGTGGGCACGTCGTTCCGGCGGTGGGCGGGCCTGCTTGCCGAACAGGCCCGGGGCGAGCAGCGGCGCGCGGAACTGGACGACTGGGTGGCTTTGCTGGGCCGGGCAGAGCCCATCGTGGGTCGGCGGGCGCTGGACCCGGTACGGGACATCGCCCGGACCATGCGGGCCCGCTCCTGGACGGTACCCCCGGAGCAGGCCGCCACGCTCACCGGGCGGACCACGAGCCTCTTCCACTGCGGTGTCCACGAGGTGCTGCTGGCCACCCTGGCCGGTGCTGTCGCACACTGGCGACCGGGCGCCGATCCCGGGGTGCTGGTCGACATCGAGGGGCACGGCCGCGAGCCGCTGGAAGGAGTCGACCTCTCCCGCACCGTGGGCTGGTTCACCAGCACACACCCGGCCAGGCTCGACCTGACCGGCATCGACCTGCCCCGGGCCAAGGCGGGGGCAGCGGCGGCCGGCGCACTGCTCAAGGCCGTCAAGGAACAACTCCGGCAGGTGCCGGGCGACGGACTCGGGCACGGCATGCTGTGCCACCTCAACCCCGAGACGGCACCCGGTCTGGCCGCGCTGCCGGTGCCGCAGATCGGCTTCAACTACCTGGGCCGGTTCGCCGCCGGCGGGTCGACGGGACCCGTGGCCCCCTGGCAGCCGGCCGGGGAGCGGGCGGTCGGCGGATCGGGCCACCCGGACATGCCGGCGGCGCATCCGCTGGAGGCGGTCGCGATAGTACGGGACGCACCACAGGAGACGGAGCTGACCATCACGCTGAGCTGGCCCGCAGAACTGCTGACGGAAAGTGAGGCGGAGCGGCTCGGCCAGACCTGGCTCGACCTGCTCAGCGGCCTCGCCGCCCACACGACCGACCCCGCCGCCGGCGGTCACACGCCCTCCGACTTCCCGCTCCTCGCCCTGGCACAGGACGAAGTGGACGACCTCGAGGCCGAGTTCGCCGAAGAACAGATCTTCCCGCTGCAGAACCAGTCGTTGTGAGGAGAAGACAAGCGATGACCCGATCCCATGTCGAAGACGTGTGGCCGCTGTCGCCGTTGCAGGAGGGAATGCTGTTCCACGCGACCTTCGACGACCAGGGACCCGACGCCTACCAGGGACAGCGGACCCTCGAGCTGACCGGGCCGGTGGACGCCGACCGGCTGCGCAGGTCGTGGGAGGGGCTGCTGGCCCGGCACGCCGTGCTCCGGGCTAGCTTCCGGCGCCGCAAGTCCGGGAAGACGGTCCAGGTCATCGCGCGGGAGGTGAAGCTGCCCTGGCGCGCGGCCGACCTCTCCGGGCTGCCCGAGACCGAGGCACTCGCCGAGCGGGACCGGCTGGCCGCCGAGGAGATGGCGCAGCGGTTCGACCTGGCCGCCGCACCCCTGCTGCGGCTCCTGCTCGTCCGGCTGCCCGGGAACCGGCATCACCTGGTGCTCACCAGTCACCACATCCTCATGGACGGCTGGTCCCTGCCCATCCTGATCAACGAGATGTACGCGACGTACCTGGCCGGCGGGGTGACCACCGGACTTCCCCCCACGACCTCCTACCGGAACTACCTGGCGTGGCTGAACCGCCAGGACAAGGAGGCGGCGCGGGCCGCCTGGCGCGCGGAGCTGGCCGGTGCCGAGGAGCCCACGCTGGTGGCACCGGCGCGGCCGCCCGTGTCGTCCGCGACGTTCGAGAGCCTGACGGCCGAGATCCCCCAGGACGTGGCCCAGGGCCTGGTGACCCTCTCCCGAGGCCACGACCTGACCGTGAACACGGTGGTCCAGGGCGCCTGGGCGCTGGTCCTGGCCCGGCTGACGGCGCGGAGCGACGTCGTGTTCGGCGCCACCTCGGCGGGCCGCCCCACCGAGCTGCCGGGCGTCGAGTCGATGGTCGGCCTGACGATGAACACCCTGCCGGTACGCGTCGCCCTCGACGGGGGCAGGCCGTTCCTGGACCTGCTGACCGACCTTCAGGAACGCCAGTCCGCGCTGATGTCGCACCAGCACCTCGGGCTGCTCGAGGTGCAGAGACTCGCCGGTCCCGGCGCGACCTTCGACACGCTGGTGGTCTACGAGAACTACCCCCGCACCCCCACCGACCCGCCGACCGAGACCAGCTTCTCCATCGGCTTCGTGGGAGCCCAGGAGTCGGCGCACTACCCGCTGACCCTGCTGTTCGTCCCGGGCGACCGGATGGAGTGCAAGCTCGACTACCGGCTGGACGTCTTCGACCGCGACGCCGCGCGGGTGATCCACGAACGCCTGGTGCGGGTCCTGGCCCGGATCGTCGCCGACCCGGACACCACGGTCGGCGACGTGGACCTGCTGAGCCCGGCGGAACGCGCCCTCGTCACCGAGCGCTGGAACGATACGGCACGGCCGGTTCCGGCCGACTCCGCCCTGGACCTGTTCACCGCACAGGCCGCGGCCACCCCGCAGGCGGACGCCGTCCGCAGCGGCTCGGACGTCCTGACGTATGGGGAGTTGGAGGCGCGGGCGAACCGGCTGGCCCGGCACCTCGCCAGCCTGGGTGTGGGCCGGGAGAGCCGGGTGGGTCTGTGCCTGCCGCGTGGCGTCGACATGGTGGTGGCTTTGCTGGCGGTGTGGAAGGCCGGGGGTGCGTATGTGCCGCTGGATCCGGAGTATCCGGCGGATCGGCTGGCCTACATGGTCAGCGACAGCGGTGCCTCCGTGGTGCTGG
>NZ_JBQQCE010000002.1:0-69336 GCF_052245645.1 Streptomyces sp. KR55
TGCCGGGAAAGTGGGTTTCAGGCGCGCCCGGCCAGCTCGAAGCCGGCCTCGTCGACGGCGGCGCGCACGGCTTCCTCGTCCAGCGGTGACTCGGAGACGACGGTGACCTCGCCGGTGGCGGCGACGGCCTGCACCGAGCTGACGCCGGGGATCTCGGAGATCTCGCCGGAGACGGCGCCCTCACAGTGTCCGCAGCTCATCCCGCTCACCTTGTAGACGGCGGTGACGGAACCCGGGGTGTCGGTCTGGGCGGTCATGTCGTTACTCCTCGTCGAGGCGTATGGGGTTGACGGGGCCCACGATGGTGCCCGTATGCCTCAGAGTATACCCCTAGGGGGTATGAATCCAAGACCGGAGTGGTGATCGTGGGTGGCCGGGGCGCGATCGACGAGGAGAGGGGCAGCGGATGCGGGCTGTGGTGTTCGAGCGTTTCGGGGAGCCGGCCGAGGTGCGGGAGGTGGCCGACCCGCAGCCCGCCGAGCACGGTGTCGTGGTGCGGGTCGAGGCCACCGGGCTGTGCCGCAGCGACTGGCACGGCTGGCAGGGCCACGACCCGGACATCGCGCTGCCCCATGTCCCCGGTCATGAACTCGCCGGTGTCGTCGAGGCCGTCGGCGCCCGGGTGACCGGCTGGCGGTCCGGCGACCGGGTCACCGTGCCGTTCGTGTGCGCCTGCGGCACCTGCCCGTCCTGTGCGGCCGGCGATCAGCAGGTGTGCGAGCGGCAGACGCAGCCCGGGTTCACGCACTGGGGCTCGTTCGCCCAGTACGTGGCGCTGGACCACGCGGACGTGAACCTCGTCGCCGTCCCGGACGGCATGGCCTTCGCGACGGCCGCCTCGCTCGGCTGCCGCTTCGCCACGGCGTTCCGCGCGGTCGTGCAGCAGGGCCGGGTGGCGGCGGGGGAGTGGGTGGCGGTGCACGGCTGCGGGGGAGTGGGCCTGTCGGCGGTGATGATCGCGGCGGCGTCGGGCGCGCGGGTCATCGCCGTGGACGTGTCGCCGCAGGCCCTGGACCTGGCACGGAGGTTCGGGGCGAAGGAGTGCGTCGACGCGGGCCGGACGCAGGACACGGCGGAGGCGATCCGTGACCTGACGGGCGGCGGCGCCCATCTCTCGCTGGACGCCCTCGGCTCCCCCGTCACCTGCGCCGCCTCCGTCGACGGCCTGCGCCGCCGCGGCCGCCACGTCCAGGTCGGCCTGCTCCCCTCACCCACGGGCACGACTCCCGTCCCCATGGCCCGCGTCATCGCCCTGGAACTCGAACTCCTCGGCAGCCACGGCATGGCCGCCCACACCTATCCGCCGATGCTGGACCTGGTGGACACGGGCGCCCTCCGCCCCGACCTCCTCGTGACCTCCACCATCCCCCTGGACGCGACCCCGCAGGCGCTGGCGGCCCTGGGTACCGCACCCGGTTCGGGCGTGACGGTCATCGAACCGTGGAGCTGACCTCGAAGGGCTCGCGCGGTCACTCCGTTCTGCGGCCGCGGTTGCCCGGCCGGGAGGCGACCCAGGCGCGGACGGTGTCCGCGTACCAGTAGGGCTTGCCGCCCTCGACGTGGTCGGGTGGAGGCAGCAGTCCGTGCTTGCGGTACGACCGCACGGTGTCCGGCTGCACCCGGATGTGCGCCGCGATCTCCTTGTACGACCAGAGCCTTCGGTCGGTCATGAGCTGTACCTCCCTGCGCTGCCGCGGCGCCGGCCGGGAACGGCCGTCGGGGGAGCCGGGCAGTGCACTGGCGATCACCAAGCCTGTGTCCGGTCAACGACGCAGAGTGAGCGCGGGGAAGCGCCTGTGGGTCGGGTGTGACCCAGGATCCGCGTACTCGCGACATGTGTGACAAGGGAGTGGCTTTTGTGACACGCGTGCAGCAAAGGCGTAGACGAGATCCGCTCAGTGGTCCGAATGTCTGGACAAACTATTGACAGGCTCCTGTGTGGAGACTAGAAACCGGAGAGAACCGCCGACGACGGCGCGACGGGAACGCGAAGGGATCTCGATGGCGTACGACCTGATCACCATGGGGCGGATCGGCGTGGATCTCTATCCGCTGCAGACCGGTGTCCCGCTCCCGCAGGTGTCGTCCTTCGGCAAGTTCCTCGGCGGATCGGCGACCAACGTCGCGGTCGCCGCCGCCCGCCTGGGCCGCCGGACGGCGGTGATCACCCGCACCGGCGACGACCCCTTCGGCACCTACCTGCACGAAGCACTGCGCGACTTCGGCGTCGACGACCGCTGGGTCACCCCCGTGCCCGGACTGCCCACGCCGGTCACCTTCTGCGAGGTGTTCCCGCCGGACGACTTCCCGCTGTACTTCTACCGCCAGCCCAAGGCCCCCGACCTGGAGATCGACGCCCATGGCCTCGATCTCGACGCCATCCGCGAGGCGGGCATCTTCTGGGTCACCGGTACCGGCCTGAGCGAGGAGCCCAGCCGTACGGCGACCCTCGCGGCCCTCGCCCACCGCGCGAAGGCGGGCACGACGGTCTTCGACCTGGACTGGCGCCCGATGTTCTGGACCGACCCCGACGCAGCCCGCCCCTTCTACGCCGAGGCCCTGCGCCACACCACCGTCGCCGTCGGCAACCTCGACGAGGTGGAGGTCGCCACCGGCATCCGCGAACCGCACGCCGCCGCCCGCGCCCTCCTCGACGCCGGTGTCGAGCTCGCGGTCGTGAAGCAGGGGCCCAAGGGAGTCCTCGCCGTGCATCAGAACGGCGAGTCCGCCGAGGTCCCCCCGCTCCCGGTCACCGTCCTCAACGGCCTCGGCGCCGGCGACGCCTTCGGCGGCTCCCTCTGCCACGGCCTCCTCGCCGGCTGGGAGCTGGAGAAGATCATGCGCCACGCCAACGCGGCCGGCGCCATCGTCGCCTCCCGCCTGGAGTGCTCCTCCGCGATGCCGACCCCGGACGAGGTGGCAGCGGCCCTCGCGGCAGGAGCCGTAGGCACCACGGGGGCCGAACAGTGACCGTCGACGTCGCGGATCTCGTCCGCACCCGCACCCACCACCCCGAGGCGATCGCCGAGGCCGCCGCCCGCCGCGTCCGACGCCCGCTGCTCGGCGAGAGCGGCCGGCTGATGATCGTCGCCGCCGACCACCCCGCCCGTGGTGCCCTCGGTGTCGGTGACCGCAAACTGGCCATGGCCAACCGCGCCGACCTCCTCGAACGCCTCTGCCTCGCGCTCGGCAGACCCGGCGTCGACGGCGTCCTCGCCACCGCCGACATACTCGACGACCTGCTGCTGCTCGGGGCCCTCGACCACAAGGTCGTCATGGGCTCGATGAACCGCGGCGGACTCCAGGGCGCCCGCTTCGAACTCGACGACCGCTTCACCGGCCACCGCCCCGAGGATCTGCAGCGCCTCGGCTTCGACGCCGGCAAGCTGCTGCTGCGGATCGACTACGACGATCCGGGCTCCCTGAACACCCTGGAGTCCACCGCCCGCGCCATCGACGAGATGGCGGCCCGCAGACTCCCCGTCTTCGTCGAGCCGTTCATCTCCCGCCGCGACGCCGACGGGCGGCTGCGCAACGACCTGTCCGCCGACGCCGTCACCCGGTCCATCGCCATCGCCTCGGGCCTCGGCGGCAGTTCGGCGTACACCTGGCTGAAGGTGCCGGTCACCGACAACCCCGACGACATGGCCCGGGTCATGGAGACGACGACGTTGCCCGCCGTGCTTCTCGGCGGCGATGTCGGGGACGATCAGGACGGCGCGTACGAGAAGTGGCGCGGCGCGCTGCAACTGCCCACCGTGCGGGGCCTGGTGGTCGGCCGTTCGCTGCTGTACCCGGCGGACGGCGATGTGGCCGCCGCCGTGGACACCGCCGTAGGACTGCTGTGAGGGCCGCATGAGCAACGAGTTGTACGTCCCGAAGGGCACCACCGCCGACGCGTACCACGCGCTCGACATCGACCCGAAGTTGGCCGGCTGGACGCACAGCAGCCTGCGGATCGTCGAGTTGGAGCCGGGTGGCACCCATACCTTCACCACCGGGGACAGCGAGTGGATCGTGCTGCCCCTGCAGGGCGGTTGTACGGTGCAGGTCATGGACGAGGTGTTCCGCCTCCTGGGGCGGGAGAGCGTGTTCGCCTCGGTCACCGACTTCGCCTACGTGCCTCGTGACGCCCAGGCACAGATCTCCTCCGGCGCGGGAGGCCGCTTCGCCCTGGCAGGAGCGAAGTGCGAGCGACGACTCCCCGCCCGCTACGGCCCCGCGCCGGAGGTCCCCGTCGAGCAGCGCGGCAGCGGCAGTTGCACCCGCCAGGTGCGCAACTTCGCCTCCGCCGACGCCTTCGACTGCGACAAGCTCATCGCCGTCGAGGTGATCACGCCCGGCGGCAACTGGTCCTCGTACCCGCCGCACAAGCACGACGAGCACCGGCCGGGCGAGGAGTCGCAACTGGAGGAGATCTACTACTTCGAGATCGACGGCCCGAACGGGTTCGGCTATCAGCGCGTGTTCCCCTCGCGCGACGGCGGATCCGACGTCCTCGCCGAGGTCCGCTCCGGCGACGCCGTCCTCGTCCCCGACGGCTGGCACGGCCCGTCCATCGCCCAGCCCGGCCACGACATGTACTACCTGAACGTCATGGCGGGACCGGGTGAGACCCGGGAGTGGCAGATCTGCTTCCACCCGGACCACGTCGACAGCACAGGGGGTTACCGATGACCACCAGGCTCACGGTCGCACAGGCGCTCGTACGCTTCCTCGCCGCCCAGTACACGGAGCGGGACGGCGTACGGCAGCGGCTCATCGGCGCCACCTGGGGCATCTTCGGCCACGGCAACGTCGCCGGGATCGGCCAGGCGCTCGTCGAGTACACGGACGTCATGCCGTACCACCAGGGCCGCAACGAACAGGCGATGGTGCACGCGGCGGTCGGCTACGCCCGCCAGTCCAACCGCCTGTCCACACACGCGGTGACGACGTCGATCGGCCCGGGCGCCACCAACCTGGTCACCGGTGCCGCCCTCGCGACCATCAACCACCTCCCGGTCCTGCTCCTCCCCGGCGACATCTTCGCCACCCGCCCCGCCGACCCGGTCCTCCAGCAGCTCGAAGTGCCGTACGCGGGCGACGTGTCGGTCAACGACTCCCTGCGCCCGGTGTCGAAGTACTTCGACCGGATCACCCGGCCGGAAGCCCTGATCCCGGCCGCGCTGCAGGCCATGCGCGTGCTCACCGACCCGGTCGAGACGGGAGCGGTCACGCTCGCGCTCCCCCAGGACGTGCAGGCCGAGGCGTACGACTGGCCGGAGGACTTCTTCGCCGAGCGCACCTGGGTCGTACGCCGTCCGGGCGCCGATCCGACCGAACTCGCCGAGGCCGTGAACGCGATCCGCGCGGCCCGTCGCCCGCTGCTGATCGCGGGCGGCGGCGTCCACCACAGCCGCGCCGAGGAGGCCCTCGCCGAGTTCGCGGAGGCCACCGGCATCCCGGTCGCCTCCACCCAGGCCGGCAAGGGCTCGTTGCCGTACGACCACCCCCAGGACGTCGGCGGCATCGGCCACACCGGCACGGCCACCGCGGACGAACTCGCCCGCACCGCCGACCTGGTGATCGGCGTCGGCACCCGCTACACCGACTTCACCACGGCCTCCGGCACGCTGTTCACGGGTGACGGTGTCCGCTTCCTCAACCTCAACATCGCCCCGTACGACGGCCACAAGCTCGCCGGAATGCCCCTGATCGCGGACGCCCGCAGCGGCCTCCAGGAACTGACCCAGTCCCTGGGAATGCACGAGTACCGGGTCACGGACGCGTACGTCACCGAGTGCACGGAGGACAAGGAGCGCTGGGAGCAGCGCGTCGACGCCTGCTACGAGGCCGAGGAGCCGGACGTACGGCCGACGCAGCCGCAGGTGCTCGGCGCGCTGGACGCGATCGTCGACGAGTCGGACGTGATCATCAACGCGGCCGGTTCGCTCCCCGGCGACCTGCACAAGCTGTGGCGGGCGCGGTCGTACGACCAGTACCACCTGGAGTACGGCTACTCCTGCATGGGCTACGAGATCCCGGCCGCGATCGGTGTGAAGCTCGCCGCCCCGGACCGGCCGGTATGGGCGCTGGTCGGCGACGGCACCTATCTGATGATGCCGACGGAGATCGTGACCGCCGTGCAGGAGGGCATCGCCATCAAGGTACTGCTGGTGCAGAACCACGGGTACGCGTCGATCGGAGGCCTGTCGGAGGAGACGGGCGGCGAGCGCTTCGGCACCGCCTACCGCTACCGCAACGACGACGGGGCCTTCGCCGGCGCCCCGCTCCCCGTCGACCTGGCCGCCAACGCGGCCAGCCTGGGCATGCGGGTGCTGCGGGCGAAGACCGTACGCGACCTGCGGGCGGCGCTCGCCGAGGCGCGGGCCGCCGACACTCCCACATGTGTCTACGTGGAGACCGAAACGGCAGACACAGTGTCGGGCGCGCCTCCGGCGCAGGCCTGGTGGGATGTACCCGTGGCCGAGACCGCGACCCGAGCGTCCGCGGTCAAGGCCCGTGAGCTGTACGAACGGCACGTCTCGACCCGACGCCGCCATCTGTGAAGGAGTTCTCGGTCATGACGAAGATCGTCAACCACTGGATCGGCGGCAAGTCCGTCGAAGGCGCGTCGGGCACGTACGGTCCGGTCACGGACCCGGCGACCGGCGCGGTCACCACGAAGGTCGCGTTCGCGTCCGTCGACGAGGTCGACGCCGCGGTGGCCGCCGCCAAGGAGGCCTACGCCACCTGGGGCCAGTCCTCGCTGGCCCAGCGCACGTCCATCCTGTTCAGGTTCCGGGCACTGCTGGACGCCCACCGTGACGAGATCGCCGAGCTGATCACCGCCGAGCACGGCAAGGTGCACTCCGACGCCCTCGGTGAGGTGGCGCGCGGCCTGGAGATCGTCGACCTGGCCTGCGGTATCAACGTGCAGCTCAAGGGCGAGCTGTCCACGCAGGTGGCGAACCGGGTCGACGTGGCCGCGATCCGGCAGCCGCTGGGTGTGGTCGCCGGCATCACGCCGTTCAACTTCCCGGCGATGGTGCCGATGTGGATGTTCCCGCTGGCCATCGCGTGCGGCAACACGTTCGTGCTGAAGCCGAGCGAGAAGGACCCGTCGGCGTCGATCCGCCTCGCCGAGCTGCTGGCCGAGGCCGGTCTGCCGGACGGCGTCTTCAACGTCGTGCACGGCGACAAGGTGGCCGTCGACCGTCTCCTGGAGCACCCGGACGTCAAGGCGGTGTCCTTCGTCGGCTCCACCCCGATCGCCCGCTACATCCACACCACCGCCTCCGCCAACGGCAAGCGCGTCCAGGCCCTCGGCGGCGCCAAGAACCACATGCTGGTCCTGCCGGACGCCGACCTCGACGCGGCGGCCGACGCGGCCGTGTCCGCGGCCTACGGCTCGGCGGGCGAGCGCTGCATGGCGATCTCCGCGGTCGTCGCGGTGGGCGCGATCGGTGACACGCTGGTGGAGAAGATCCGCGAGCGCGCCGAGAAGATCAAGATCGGCCCGGGCAACGACCCGGCCTCCGAGATGGGCCCGCTGATCACCGCGGCCCACCGCGACAAGGTGGCGTCGTACGTCGAGGGCGCGGCGGCGGAGGGCGCCGAGGTCGTCCTGGACGGCACCGGCTACACGGTCGACGGCTTCGAGGACGGCCACTGGATCGGCATCTCGCTGCTCGACAAGGTGCCGACCAGCGCGAAGGCCTACCAGGACGAGATCTTCGGCCCGGTGCTGTGCGTGCTGCGCGTGGACACCTACGAGGACGGCGTGGCCCTCATCAACAACTCGCCGTTCGGCAACGGCACCGCGATCTTCACCCGGGACGGCGGCGCCGCCCGCCGCTTCCAGCTGGAGATCGAGGCCGGCATGGTCGGCGTGAACGTCCCGATCCCGGTCCCCGTCGGCTACCACTCCTTCGGCGGCTGGAAGGACTCCCTCTTCGGCGACCACCACATCTACGGCAACGACGGCACGCACTTCTACACGCGCGGCAAGGTCGTCACCACCCGCTGGCCGGACCCGGCGGAGGCCCCGGCGGGCGTCGACCTGGGCTTCCCGCGCAACCACTGAGGAAGCAGCGGCCACTTAGGGCCTGATCCGCCGGACAGGCCCTAAGGCCGTACGGCCGCCGAGCCGGGGATCAGCCCTGCTGCTCGGCGGCCCTCTTCACCTGTCGGCGAGATGACCGGCGCGCACGCCTGAGACCGGCGGTACTGAGCCGCGGGCCACCAGGACGATGAGGTCGCGCAACCGCTCGGCGTACAGGCGCATGTTCTTGTACGCGATGTCGGTGTCCGGGTAGCGGCACGCGAACCACAGGCCTTCGTGGAGCCTGTTGATCCACACGCACACCTGGTCGCCGTACGACACCCGGATCAGTCCGTACGCCGCCAGCTCGGACCAGCGCCCGGAACCCGGGATGCCCCGGGCGTCGACGAACGAGACGATCGAGTACAGGTCGGGCGACGTCGGGCGGAAGTCCGAGCCGAGCAGGCGGAGCACCCGGGCGAGGGGCATCCGGGCCAGCGGCCTGCTGGTCTGCAGCTGGCTGCGCACGGTCTTCAGAAGGGTCGGGAAGTCGGCGGCCGGCACCAGCGGAATCTCGATCGGCGCACCGCCGACATACCAGCCGACCGAGTCCGACCACTGGGACTTCACCCTGGTGTGGAACGGCACGACCGTGCGATACACGGACTGCCCGCCGATCTCCCGGACGATGATGCTCGTGGCGGCCAGGACGCCGACCAGGCTTCCGCCGTAGGGCCGGCAGTGCGCCTCGAAGGCGGCGGCGTCGTCCGGGCTCACCAGCATCTCGGACATGAGCTTCTGGGTGGGCAGCCGGCCGCCGGGGACCAGACCGAGATCGACGGGGAAGCTCGGCAGCATGCCGTTGCACCGGTGGATGAACTCCCGCCAGCGGGCGACGATCTCGTGGGTCTCGTCGATCCGGTCCGCGTCCGCCCGCTCGATCTCGCAGAAGTCGATGTAACTGCCGGCCGGGGTCTGCTCCACGGCACGGCCCGCGACGTTCGCCGCATACAGCTCATGGACCTCGGCGGGGATGCGCTGGATGGAGTAGGAGTCGACGTTGCTGTGGTCGAAGGCCATGTACACGCTGGTGCAGTCGTCCCGGACGACCGCCGTGTAGATGAGGTTCGGCCAGCCGAGCGCGTCCGCCGCGACATCGAAGCGGTCCTGGAGGTGCCGGACCAGGTCCGCCGGTTCGGAGAAGTCGCCGACGACCTCGCGATGCAGCGACACCGCCCCGGTGCTGAGCGTGAACCGGCGCATCTCGCCGTCGCGCAGGCGGAAGCCGCTGCGCAGCGTCTCGTGGCGGAGGGTCCAGCTGCGCAGTGCGTCCTCGAGCGCGTCCAGGTCGATCCGGCCCGGGATGTCGAACGCCGTGCCGAGCCAGGTCGGCACGAACAGACCGTCCTCACGCACGGACCGGGCGGTGCGGATGTGCGACTCCTGGATGTACGCCGGTGGCCGGGAGTCGTCCGGCAGGCCCGCCGCCGCCTGAACGGTCGCCGGACTGAGCGTCCACTCGACGAGCCGTCCGGGCCGGACCTCGCACCGCTGGATGTCTGTGATGCGCACAGGGCGTCTCCGTTCGCAGAGGGGCAGATCTTCAAGGATCTGATGCGGATACGCCAGAAACGTGCTGTTTTGCGGCTTTTCATGCGGCTTTTCAGCGGAACGGATGGTGTCTCGAACGCCAGTGCCCTGCCCGGTGGGCGGTGGGGCGGGCGTACCACGGCCGCAGTACGTGGGAGAGGGCACGTACCCCTGTGGGAGGGGTGGGGGTTCGGTCTCCGGTCGATGACGTGCCGACAGGTTCGCCCCGTACCGTTGACGCATGGATCTTCGACTGCCCGCATGGCGTGGGCTACGGCGGCCGCGGCGGATCGTCGCGGCCGCGGCCGCGGTCGTGGTGCTCGCCGGTGCCGGTACGTGGACGGCCGTCGCCGACGACGACGCGCCCGCGGTGCGCCGCGCCGACCGGGTGATGGCCATGGGCGACGGGGTGCGCCTCGACACCTCGTACTTCACGTCGGGCTCGGACGGCCGTCGGCCCGCCGTCCTGCTGGCGCACGGCTTCGGCGGCAGCAAGGACGACGTACGGCAGCAGGCGGAGGACCTGGCGAGAGACGGGTACGCGGTGCTGACCTGGTCGGCGCGCGGATTCGGCGACTCGACCGGGAAGATCGGGCTGAACGGTCCCGACGCCGAGGTCGCCGACGTCTCCCGGCTGATCGACTGGCTGGCCGAGCAGCCCAAGGTGCAGCTCGACAGGAGCGGCGACCCGCGCGTGGGCATGGCGGGAGCGTCGTACGGCGGCGCGATCTCCCTGCTCGGCGCCGGGAACGACGACCGGGTGGACGCCATCGCCCCGGCGGTCACGTACTGGAACCTCGCGGACGCCCTCTTCCCGAACGGCGTGTTCAAGAAGCTGTGGGCCGGGATCTTCGTCAACTCCGGCGGCGGCTGCGCCGAGTTCGAGCCGCGGCTGTGCGAGATGTACGAGCGGGTCGCCACATCCGGCACCCCGGACACCGAGGCGCGGGAACTGCTTCAGGCCCGCTCGCCCTCGGCGGTCGGCGACCGCATCAAGGTGCCGACCCTCCTGGTGCAGGGCCAGACCGACTCCCTCTTCCCGCTCGGCCAGGCCGACGCGGCGGCCAGGGCCATCAAGGCGAACGGCGCCCCCGTGGACGTCGACTGGATCGCCGGCGGCCATGACGGCGGCGACATGGAGATGAGCCGCGTCCAGTCGCGCGTGCAGTCCTGGTTCGACCGCTACCTCAAGGACGACAAGGGCGCCGACACCGGCCCCGCCTTCCGGGTCACCCGCACCGGAGGCGTCGACTCCACCGACGGCGAGGCCCTGCTGCGGGGCGCGAGCGCGGACGCGTACCCCGGCCTGGAGAGCGGACAGCGCTCGGTGGAACTGACCGGACGCGAGCAGACCTTCGACAACCCGCCCGGCGCCGGCCCACCCGCCGTCTCCGCGCTCCCCGGCATCGGCGGCGCCGGCGGCCTCGCCCAGCTGTCCTCGCTGGGCGTAGGGGTGTCCCTCGACTTCCCGGGCCAGTACGCGCGCTTCGAGTCGGCGCCCGTCGGCGACGACCTGCGCATCACCGGGTCGCCGACGGTGACCGTCCACGTGCAGTCCAGCAGCGACGACGCGGTCCTGTTCGCCAAGATGTACGACGTCGGCGCCGACGGCACCCAGCAGGTGCTGCCCTCCCAGCTGGTGACCCCCCTCAGGGTCGAGGGCGCCAGGTCCGGCAAGGATGTGACGATCACGCTCCCGGCGATCGACCACGAGGTCGACAAGGGCCACCGGCTGCGCCTGGTCCTCGCCTCGACCGATCTCGCGTACGCCTCCCCGGCCGCCCCGGCGACGTACACCGTCTCCCTGAAGAGCGACCTGACGATCCCGACGGCCCCCGCCGTCACGACCGCCGCCGCCCCGCTGCCGGCCTGGGTGTGGTGGCTGCCGCTGACCGGCGCCGTGGTCGCCCTGGCCCTGCTGCTCTCGGCCCGCCGCCGCACCGCCACGCCGGCACCGGACCCTGCCTTGTCCGACGTCCCGCTCCAGATCACCGACCTGAGCAAGCGGTACGCGAAGTCGGCGGACCGGTACGCGGTCAAGGACCTGTCCTTCCGTGTGGAGAAGGGCCAGGTTCTGGGTCTGCTCGGCCCGAACGGCGCCGGCAACCCCACCACAGGACTAGGGCTTACTTTTTGCCACATGTTTACGCGGCTGCCGCATGGCCCGTTTGCCCAGGTCTAGGCACTGTTCGCCCAGGTCCGAGCAGCACCGCGAGCCGCGCGCGCTGCGCAGCGTCGAGCGGGGGCGAGGCTTCCATAATCGCCTCTATGGCGCGCTGTATGGCTTCCTCCGCGGCTCGCTCCGCACGGTGCATCTCATCGAGCGTCGAGCCTGCCCCCTGCGTCCCTGCGTCGCATCTATCGCCTGTGTCGGTTGCTTCCTCCGGCATCGGGTACCCCCCAAGGTTCCCTAGTCCCGTATGTGCCCCCCGTGGCGCCCTGGGCGCTTAGCGGAGCGTCGTACAGGGCCGGTTGAGCGGGTCACTGCGCGGACGCCCAGGGGGCGGCATGATGGGTCCGTGTCGAGCGCCCCCCCAAGGACGCAAGCCACGGACCCACCAATCAGCGCAATGACAAAGGGGTGCACGGCCACGGGCGCCACGCGCTATGCGGGACGTTCACCAGTCGCACCCCTTGATGTAGTGATGATTTGGACTCTCACGTGAACGGCCCCAGGTTCGCCGGCCATCCGTTCACGTGCGGGTGCGCACCCATTACCTAGCCGAGTGCGCACATCAATTCAGATTCTTGTTTATCCGCTACCTGTGCCCACGTACATCATCGCGGCTCCGGGGTGCCCCGGGCATTCGCTGATACGCGCCATGTCCTAGCGGATTACCGGTGACAATCTGGCCGTGCACCCAGGGGCAACACGACGGTTCTTCCAACCGGCCCAAGCTATGCAAAAGTCTGGTCCTACCGGCGCTTACGCTCCGGCAGGGCTCAAACACTCTGCCGATGGAAAGCGCATGTCAAGGGGCGTTGTGCGACTCCGGTGAAGATCTTTTCGAACGCGCGTCAACTCCCTTACCGAGCATGCGAGTTGGCCAATCTTCCGTGTGAAGGTTTAAGGGTGCACATCTTGGGGGACTCCCTCTGACCTGCGAATACGTGAACCTTTGTCACGTCATGAGGACAGCAAAGCGCCCCCGCCCGAACGGTTCCGGACAGGGTCCGAACGTGTCTGAGCGGGGGCGCCTCGCCCTGCGGCTACGCCTAGCGCGTGAGGTGGTCGAACTCGCCCTTAACGGCGCCATCGAGCATGCACTCAAGCTCACGACGCGTGAAGATCAGCGCCGGACCGTTAGGGGCCTTGCTGTGCCGCAGGGCAACCATTTCGTTGTAGGCGGCGAATTCGAAGCAATCGCCATTGGCGCCCGTTGCCGTGGCTCGCTGCCACGTAACGCCCAGCGTCGACGCGTCCGAAATAACGTGCTCGTCCATTGGGTGAACCTATCCCTTGCTGTAGGTGTCTCTGTATTTCTTGATTAGCTCGATAGACTTTGCCCCTGGTAGGGACTCAGTCATCAGCCGGTTATATAGCCGCGTGTAAGCCTGCACTTCGCCCGGTTCCTCAAGGAACCTGTTCGTTGTAAACCCTTCCAGATAGACGATGTCCGGCGAATAGCGTTCCGGGAAGCTCAGGATTACCGACGGGCCGAATAGGGCCGCATGGCAGGCAGCCGCCTCCGGTAGAACCTGGATGTTGATTACGTGCGGGTACGCCTCACGCAGGCCCAAGATGTGGTCAAGCTGTTCCGCCATGATTTCGGGAGAACCAATCACATGGCGAAACGCTGATTCAGAGATCACGCCCCAGAAAACCAGCGGGTTGGGGCGCTTGAAAACCTCTTGGCGCTTGCCATGAACAACTAGCCGTTGCTCGCGTTCCTCCGGCGCGATATCCGGCATGTGTTCATCAATGACCGCAGCCCTATAGCGGGCCGTCTGCAACAGACCAGAAACCAACGTGAGGTTGGTTGCGTACGCGTCCTGTGCGTCTTCCTCGTGCCCGATCAGATCTGCGTATGCGGATGACGCGACGTCGCGAACCTCAGTTTCCCAACCGCGTTCGGTGCCACGGCTCTTGAGGTCCTTGATGTACGCCTTGAGTCCGCGGTCCGTGACCCCGTACAGAGCCAACATGCGCTCAAGGTCCGCATCGGACACGCCCACGCGCCCCGACTCGACACGGGATGTCTTGGAGGCGCCACCCTTCCACCCAAGCGCCTCCGCAACCTCGCGTTGGGACTTCCCTGCCGCCTTGCGTTGCTGCTCCAACAGGCGTCCTAGGCGCACTTGACGTGCCGTCGGCTCGTCGTAGCGCCAACTTCGTTCCGCCACGCGTTTACCTCCCCTCACCCCTCTGACCTGCACGAACGATGCCAACCTTTCAGCCGGCCACGCGAGTTGAGCGTCCCCCGTCCGGGGGAAGTTCGCCAACAAGGTTGCAAGAGCGGGTCTGCTCCAGCAACATTGCAAGCCGGTTGGCGGTGCGTGACCGGACGCCGACCGTCCGCGCACAGGTCCGTCCCCATGAGGGGTGAGCTATGCCCGCACACTCAACGCGTCGCCAGTATCCCACCCATCCGGCATCGGTCCCCTTGGCGCGTGCCCAGGTCCGTGAGCTGTTGGAAGGGCAGGGGCTCAAGGAGGGCGAGAGCGAGGATGCAGCTATCGCCATCCTCGTTGTAAGTGAATTGGCCAGTAACGCAGTGCTGCACGGGGATGAGGAACGCCCTTTCTCCGTATCGGCTGCGCTTTACGGGGATGTCATCTGTATTTCGGTACGTGACTCCGCGCGACAGGCGCCCCTAAAGGGCACCGCCCAGGAAGGCGACACGAACGGACGGGGCCTGTTCCTCGTTCACGCATACTCGCGTGATTGGGGTTGGCGGCCGGAAGTAGTCGGGAAAACCGTCTGGGCGGAAATCAACGTCAAGGTGCCGACATGTTCAGCGTGAGGCACATAGCAGCGACGCAGGGGGAGGAATACGAAACGGCCGGACAAGCCTTGCGCGGAATGGCGTGCATCATCCGGAGGGCGCCGCTAACTCCGGGCGCGCGCAGGGCATTTGAGGTTTGGTACACCTCCGCCAACTACCGGACTACGGCTCAACGCCTCCGGTGTTTCACGCGGTTCGAATTCGGGTTTTCGATCAACGGCACACGACAGGTGTACGTCATCGAACACCTTCCCCGCATGCCTCAAGATCCCGTCGAGCGCGTAATCCTCCGCGCGCCGGACGGGTCAGAGACTCCCCGCACCCCCCGAGAAACCGCGGGTTGAGTCTCCGCGAGGCGCCCAGGTGGCGCATTCCACCTGGGCGCCTGCGTTACCGCGCGTCTGCCAACGCGCGGCAGTAGTCCGCAACCAACTGCAAGGGAGACTGCGAACCAATGCAAGACCTTATCGGGTGGGCGCTCATCCTGGGCGCCGTCGCGTACGTGCTCGCCATGGCGTACATGGCACTGTTCCGCGGTCCGGGCGTCCGTAGGCGCCCCCTCATCGCCCCCCGCGAGCACATCCCCCAGGCGTCCGGAGAGTGGCCCAACGGGCACGTGCCGGACCCGCACGCGGCACGTTGGCGCCGTTGGTCGGAACGGTGCCAGCGGGCCATCAAGGAACGACACCCCACGATGCCCAAGCCCATTCCGGATGAGCCTGTCTGGCGCGCACGCCACCCTCGCGCCACCTGGGCGCCCCCTCACCATGTCGAGCGCAACGCGCGCCGTTCCGCACCGTTCGATGACTCCGGGCCCCTGGTCCGCCCGTACGCCCCCGAGTATCGAGAGAGGCAAGACGCATGAGCGAGACGACCGCACCCCAGGTGACCGCCGACCCTGCCGAATCGCCCCAGGGTAAATGGATGTTGCACTGTGTGCCGCCCCAGGGGCCGAACTGCGCGGAATGCCTTGACGTGAAAAACCCGCGCAACGGATGCAAGGAAGGCGCGCGCCTCTACGCCGAATGGATCGATGGCCTCCGGTCGGATGCGCGCGCCCAGTTTGAGGGCAAGTAACACACCCGATGGCAGCGGTGCGCCCAGGTGGGCGCACCATTCCGGAGTGCCGCACGAAAAGGGCTAGACCCCGACTAGGGCGGAGTGCGCCCCCAGCGCTGGGCTGTGAAAGACCCTGGGGAAAACACAGACACTCGCCCCCTTCCCGTGAAGACTCCGGGCGGGGGGCGAGTCATTTAGCAATCCGCAAGAGATTGAACCCCGATGACCTTTGTAATCAGCGTCCAGTGCGACGGCCGGAACAAAGCGTGTCCGTCCGAACTCAACCGCGAAGGGCGCATCTCGGCCCTGGTGGTCACCGCCGCCAGGTCTGTCGGATGGACTTTCCCAGACGGCCCCGAAGGGCGCGCCCTGTGCCCGAACTGCACGCCCGCCCCTCCCCCCGGCTGCGGCCGGTGCCTGGTCTACGTCGAATTCTCCGACACCGTGGGCCATGACCGGATTGGGCACATGGCAGTCAACAAGCTCGCCAGCCACGGCGTGTCCACCTGGGCGAGGCTCATCGAGCTACCTGTCAAGGAATTGACCGCCATCAAGGGATTGGGCGACGTCGCTATCGGGCGCGTAGAGAAAGCCCGGCAGGAGCACATCGAGAAAGCACGAGAAAGGGGGGCGAATGATGGAGCGTTTCCGGTGCCGCGACTTTCTAAGGATTGAGGCGGACCTAACGCGGCGTATCGAAAGGGAAAGGGACAGGGCCACAAGCCACGAGCGCAAGGAGTCAGCAATTATCGCATCCGTGGACGTGGACACGGCCAAGCACAGGAAGGCTCGCGCACTCGGAACACACCTGAGCCGGTGCCCGCTCTGCCGATAGGGGAGGAACGATGGAAGACAAGCAAGAGCAAGAGTCCACGGAAGAGACGATGGACAAGCGGCCAACGTGCTACTTCCATTTCGTGTGGGGCGTAAGGGCCGTACTGCGGGACAACGGTGACTGTCCCCTGTGTGCGGACGCGCCCAGCAACGATGACCAACTAGGGGAGTATCGGCCGGACCCGTACGACGACGACTCAGACGACGATGACGATTGCTGGCACGAATGATGGGTTCGAAACGATGCGCCGCGTTCAATGCCCTCTGTCAAAAGCATGATGACGCGATAGGCCGAAAGCGCCCCATGCGAGAGGAAGCGGACGGGTTCGCATGGGTCCTCGAAACTGACGCGTTGAAAGCCCTGAAAAAGACCAAGGCGCGAGCGCTCAACATGCACTTAATCAAGTGTCGTGAGTGCGGATAGAGCGAAAACGCGAAAGCGCCCCCCTTGCCTGTGAGAGGCGAGGGGGGCGCTTTCATGTCCGCGGGTTACTTGACGACGCTGGGGGAGTCCTTGTCTCCAACGGGCTGCGCGAGCATGCCCCACACGGCCCGTACTCCGGCGCCCAGGGCTGCGCCTAGGGCAGCCTGAGACACGTCATAGCCGGACGCTGCCCAGGCTGCGAGCGCAGCGCCCAGGGCGCAGGCTGCGGCTTGCTCCGCGAGGCGCTTGAGGTACCTACTCATGACGTGACCTCCCCCGTGTGCAGGGTGATGGTTGTTGCGTTGATGGCTGCCTGTAGGGCGCCCAGGGCGCCGGACACGTCGAGCTGGGCGAGCGTGGCCGTGAGCGCGTCGAGCTGGGCGCGTACGTCCTTGAGGGCGGCATTGTTGGCCGCAGCGATGGCACGGACCGCGGAGAGTTCCGCCTCAAGCGCGCGGACGCGGTTCCCTGTGTCCTTGACCCAACTCTGTGGCTGCCACGTCTCGTTGCTCGCCCTGTCCGGCGCCGTGACCGGAGCGGCTATCTGGTCTGTCTTCCATACGGCGTCGTACACCTGTTGAGCGGTAAGCGCCATGGTGCTTTCTCCTGTGCCCGGAGTGCTGGGCGACGTAGCCGGCCGACCCTCCGCCCAGGCTCTAAGTGCCTCGCGCGATGGGAAGTTGCCTAGGTTCCGGTCAATCCCGCCAGTGATTGAGTATTGGTGGAAGAGCCACGGGTGAGTGATTCGCGGTTTCCCATCCGGGGCGCTTGGGTCCGCTATCCACAAACCGTCACCCGCATAGCTTGTCCGGTCACGGTTCAACCAATAGTCCCGGTTGCAATAGAGCACGATCCGATGCGAGGGGGCGAGCCTCTTGCACTCGCGGATGAACCTGTCTTTTTCCTCGTTGCTGGGCGCGCTCCCGTCCGGTGCAGCCTCCCAATCACAGGCCAAAATCTCGCCCCTGCGTGCGCCGGCCTTGCTTAGGAAGTAGGCCGCTTGAGCCTCCGGGTTGCCCTTTCTGAGGAAGTGATAGAACCCAACGACTAGCCCAGCGTCACGCGCTCGCGCTGCCTGGGCGGGTAGCTTGGGGTTGATGTACGACGTGCCCTCTGTGGCTTTGACGAACACAAAGTCAAGGCCCTTGAGGTCATAACTCGATGACTGGTATGAGGCGACGTCAACGCCCCTTATATATTCGGCCATTCGTCTACCTCACGACTGCCGTTGCCACGGCCGTGATGATGGACCCTGCGCTGAGTACGGCAGCCGTAGGGAGGGCGTAGCGCCAACGCTCAAGCGTTGTCAGCCTTTCCTCATGGCTCGCGGTTCCCTGCGCCTCTAGCGTGCGCAGGCGCCTTTCGTGGTCTTCCTGTTGCCGTAGCGCAAGGTCGAGTTTTGTTTCAATGCGGACAAGCAAGAGGCTTGTCTCTGCGTTGTCGGACATGGCGCCTCGCTAGTCCACAATGAACTCAAGGTGTAGGCGTACGTTTGAGTTGTTGCTGATATCTCCATTTGCGGTCCGCAGCGTTGTGATTCCATCGGTGCCCATAACAAAGCCACCCTCGGCAACGCCCGTGTCCCAGGTTCCGTTAATGGTTCCGCTCGTTGGGCGCCAACCACTCGGAGCGGTACCGCATTGGGTATCAGTGATGTTGCCCGACGTCGCCGTAATCGTGGCGCCCGTACGGTTCAGGTAGATATCCAAGACAACCATGTTGCCGACCCGGTAACCGGAGAACGAGTTAAGGGAAAACCCGGTTGCCGCCGTATATCCGGACGTCGTCTTTGTAGGCGTGTCATCCAAAAGGCGCGCAGCCGTAAGCAACATGCCTGATTTCCATGCAGTCACTTAGACACCCCCCAGGTACGGCACGTAATAGCGCTGCCAGAGGCTCACGGCTGCCCCAGAGGACTGCGCCTTAGTGACACCGTTGACAGAACGGGTGACCGTCATTATCTGGGGACTGATCACCCGGAAATTGTCGTATCGAATCGCAGGGTTGGTATTCGTGTTCCCGCTCGCGGATATCGAGCGCGTACCCATAAAGGTTGTCGTCGTCAGACTGCTGTCCGTAGTGGACAGGTCCCATGCGACCGACTCACTGTCAGAGGCAAGCCATAGCTTGGCCTTGAGGCTTGTCCCGGACACCTGAAAACGCATGCGGTAGAAGGTGCCTGCCACATGCGTAAGACCAGGAATGGTGACGCTCACTAGCTCTGTCTCGACCGCGGCAACCCGCTTGCGGATAGACAGGGTGATGGACGCGTCCGTGTTGAACGCAGCGCGAGCCGTATAGAGATTGTCCGAGTCATTGTGTCGAGCCGTAAGGCCACCTGAGAGAAACCCGCCCGTGGCGAGCGCGCTAGTGGCTATGGACACGTACCCGTCAAAGTCGGCGAACGACGAACTCAAGAACGTACGCCGTGACGCATTGACTGTGGCCAAGGTGTGCGAGCCGTAGCCGGACCCAACGGAATAGTCCGCGGAGGTTCCTCCGCCCGTACTCCAAGAGCCTCCGACGTCTGCCGCTCCCCATCCGTTGGATACCGTGCCGCTAAAGTCATCGGCTGCGTAACCAGTGCACGCGGTAACGGTCATGCGCTCGCCGGCCACGCGCACATCAAACGGAAAGTCGGAGGCGCTATCAGTCGAGTCGACCCACTCAGGGCCGGACGTCGTGAGCACAAATGCAGTCGTCGCGCTCGACGTCATGGCGGAGGCGAGTTCGGACCCTGCCGTATCCGCTCGCGCAGTGCCCACCTGGGCGACGCTTGACCATGGGGCCCCAGGTGTGCAGTTATAGGTAAGATCCCATTCGTATTGCTTGATGACCTCCGTGTAACCCTGTACGAGCAAATCGATTTGGTCGGGCGGGAGCCACGCAGGCAGACCCGAGACTGTGACTCTGTCGCCAATGTCGACCGCGGTAGCGTCATTGATGAGCGAGGGGCCTGCGGCCAAATCGACATGCAGCGTCGGGTAACGCGCCTCATCCCAGGTGCCCAGCATCAAGAGCCATTCGGCCATGTTTGCGGGTTGGGTGTCGTTGTAGAAATTGAACTCCCGAGAGTCCTGGTATCTGCCAACCCCATTGGGGGGCGCCTGCGTGGACAGGGCGCCAGAAAACAACTCCGCCATGGCGGAGGCCCCATCCTTACGGCTCGCCGTGATTTCGTTCTTTACTAGTTGGTCATCATCGACAGGCTTGAACGGGGGCGCCACGTGTCCCGCAGTCTGGTAATTGAGGGCGAGACGGACCCTTTGGGTGTAGAGAGAGGACGCGTCCCGGTAGATCAGTCCAGCAACTGAGCGTTGCTCATAGAGAATGCCTCCGTCTGCCTCCGCACAGTCCTTGAGAATGTCGAGCAAAGCCGCGGGTTTCTGTGGCCCTAGCTGCGCCTGTATGTCCGGGTCACCAAAAACGGCCATGGTTATGGATTCCTCATCTGCGAGGCGTGCGAGGCGGACGCCTGCGCGCTCGCCATTAAGGCCATGGTCGACGTCGTTATATGCAGACGTGTTCCGCGGAGAAAACACGCTCACATGACCAATGGCCATGCTCCCCAACTCGGATGAGTAGCCGGAATCCCCAGGGGGCGAACTCACGCCCGTAACCCTGCCAACGGTTCCCGCATAGCTACCGCTCGCCTGTCCTCCGGCGCCTCCAATGTTTATCCAGTCGGATACGTAATCGACATTGCCGCCGTTCTGTATGACGTTGAGTTGCCAACGATTCCAGCGCCCGTCACTCAGGTCCGACCCAACGGACCGCGCGTCATTGACGACAAGAATTCCGTCATCGTTATACCCGAGGATGCGCGCGTTAGTGTGCCCAGACAGTTGCAGGTACCAAGTGCGTACCGTGCCTGTGCCCTGAATGGAAAGCACCGTTCGATACGTCGTTGTCTCGGCATTGAGGTTGTAGACGAACTCAACTTGCCAACTCGTCTGCGTCGAGCTGGGCGCAGGCACAACCCCGGAGAGGCTTGCGCCTGTGGTGATAGTGGGGAGCGCGCTCGACCCTGCCAACGTGTCGTTAGCGGCAAAGGAAAGTCCCGACGTCGTCATGTTCTCGACGCCTGCCACGGCGGAGTAGGCAACCGTCGAGTTGGCGCCATCCTCCATGGTCCAGTAGGCCAAGGGCGAGAGTGTTGGTATGCGTCGGGTAAGCGTCGACTTGATGGGCGAGTTGCCCTGAGACAGCCTGCGGAGGATGCCGGACGCTGTGACCTGCGTGTAGACGTCCTGTCCGGACACGTCCCATTCAGCCGGCCACTCGCTCACCTCGCCCACAAAGCGGACCTTGCGATTGGTGAGCGTCGCTCCCCCGGCTACGGTCCAAGTGAGTCCGGCACTGTCCGCAAAGGATGTCGTGCCGCTCGCCTGGGCGGAGAAATCCGGGTTGGCAACGATGCTGCCGTTGATGCCGTTCCGAACCTGGGCGGCATGGACCAAGCCTGTAGCTCGACCAAACGTGAACGTCGATGCGTCGCCAATCTTGAGGGCAGTGTTCGAGTTGGCGATAGAGGTTGTTCCCGCAGTCGTGATGGCGTCGCCCAGTTGTGCCCAAGTGCCGCTCATCGTGTCCGCGGTATAGAACGTGACAACGTTGCTTCCTGCTCCGTCGTTCACGTCGAGCGTGACGCGTACGGCCATGCGGGTTGTGGGTCCGGCAGGCAGGGGGATTGTCGAGCTAACGCCCGTTGAGTTGGTTCCGTCTGCGGACCACTCAAAGAACAAGTGATAGTCACGAACCGCAAGTAGCCATGACTTGTTGGGTGCCGCGTCGAACTTTGCTATCAAGTCGACGTGATTGAATATGGATGTGTCGCCCTCCGGGTCAAGCCAATTGCTCAGCGTGGCGTCGAGCCTTACGTCAAGGTCTCCTGTGATATCCAATGCGGCAGTGTCGGGAGTGCTTGCCCAATCGCCAACGGCGCCCGGTAGGTCGAGCGCCGTTGAGCCTGCGTTCACGGATACCCGGATGGGGGTATTCCTTCCAATCTTTCCGAAGTAGATTCCAGTGGGATTGCGGGGGGAGTATTTGCCCATACGGTTGTTGAGCGTGAGCGTGCAACGCGTTGGGTCTACGTCCTCCCCGTTATTGGTTCTGCCGCGTGTGATGGTGATGGGATCACGCTCGTACACGTCGGACGTGATATCGGCCCACGCGCCATCAATGAACAGTTCCGTTCTCGACGTCAGAGGGATGGTTGGGAAAGTCACGCGCTCCCCCTCCCTAGCGCCTTCTGGACGTTGCCCCCGGATATCCGCTGAATCTCTCCGCGCAGAGGGTCAATGAGGACGGAGGCCAACACGCGTGCGTCCACAACCAAGTTGGCTTGCATGGGGCGCGCAGGCGTCGAGCCACCCGAGGCGCCGAACACGGGCGTTGTTCCGCCTCGCGTCGGTGCCGCAGCTCCCTCGCGCATGGGCTTGACCATGTCGAGCGCCCAACGGCGTAGGTCCGTTTCGAGCTTGGGTGTCTTGCGCTTGATGCCTTGCCAGAGTCCGGAGGGCACGTGTGCCCCAACCTCATTGGCCATGAGGGTTGAGGGCGACTTGATGCCAAGAGCTTTGCGGATGGATTTAGCCATGTGCTTGGCTATCTTTTCCATCTGCTTTTCGATGGCTTTCTCTTGGCTCTGTAGGCCCTTTACGAGACCCTGTGCAGCCTTGATTCCCGCGTCATACGCTCCGTGTCCTGCCGCGGAACCGGCCTGTCCCGCAGCCTTGACCAATGCGGCTTGCTGCCCATTGATGGCCTTGACTTGCTGGGCGCTCGCAGTCGATAGCGCCTGCGCGGAGGCCATGCCGCCCTCAACGCCTGCGTTGGCTATCTGTGTGATCAGGTCACCTCGAACGCCTTTCTTGCGTAGGGCGTTGAGGAGAGACGCGAACTTGAGCGCATCCGCAGTCTTCTTTTTGAGGCCATCAAGGATGTTCATCGCACCCATACCGCGCTGCGAATCCTCGCCAACCATGGACGTGATATCGGCGCCACCCAGGATGTTGGACTTAACGTTGGCCGCGAGATCGCTGCGCGCCTTGATTAGGTCCGCCACCTTCTTTTGGGCAGCCTTGAGCTTGGCCGCAACGCTCGCTTGCTTATTGGCGAGGGAGACAAGCCGCTTAGTGTCGTCGTGTATGACGTCGAGCGCCTTATTCCTCGCCCTGCCTGGGCGCATCGAGTGGCGGACGATATCCGCGAGTTTCTTGGACGCTGCCTTGACTTGTTTCGCGCTGCTTGTCAGGCCAACGACTAGACCCTTTGCAATCCAACGGCCCTGGGCTGCGGTGACCTTGGAGGGCGAAAAAATAGACAGGGCGTTGTCGATGGCGCCCTTTACGGTGTCAACGGCAAAGCTCTTGACCTTGGACCACAGCCAACCGCCCATGCCCTTGATGCCATTCCACAGGCCCTGAATTACGGACTTGCCCTTGTCGTACAGGAGCGATCCGAGCGAGCCGATACCGCGGGAGATTCGCCCAGGCAAGCCGCGTACCCAAGTCACTAGGGACGAGGCGACGCGGATACTACCGCTCTTGATCTTGTCCCAATGCTTGATGATCAGTCCGGGCAAAGTCCAGTTGAGGAAGAAAGAAACGATCTTCCCAGGTATGCCCTTGACCCAAGAGACAACGGCATTCCAGACCCGGACCGTTCCCGCCTTGATCTTGTCCCAATGCTTGATGACCAATCCGGCAATGGTCCAATTCAGGAAGAATTGCCAGACCCTTTGCCCGATAGACTTGATGTGGCCCCAAAGCCAATTCCAAATCCGGGCCGTCCAAGCCTTGACCTTGTCCCAGTTGGCCACGATGGCAACGACCAACGCCACGACTGCGGCAATGACCCAACCGATAGGACCCATGGCGGTAATCCACGAATAGGCCATGGTTGCCGCCCAGACGACTGCGCGAGCAGCCATGAGAGCGAACTGAGCAACCGCCGTAACGGCTGCGCGCACGACTGCGGCAACCCATGTGGCGATACCGGTGAGGGCGGAGCCGACCCATGCCGCCGCAGTCGTAGCCGCGGAGACTACGGCTGCCCCTGCCGTACGGGCCATGGCCATAAGGCCAACCGACATGAGACGCAGGTAGCCGGCCACGGAGCGCCAGAGGGCGCTTTGGCGTACGGTCTCGGCTGCCGTGGCAATGGCCGTGTACGTGGCGTACACGCGCTGAGCAACGGCAACCGTCATGACTGCCCCTGCCACCACTCCAAGGACAGACGCGAGCCCCATCATGAGGCCCTGGTTATTCATGCCGAACTTGACGAACTCGCCCCCGACTTCCCCCAGCTTGTGAACGACCTTGCGCTTAAAGGTCTCAAGCGCAGCCGCGGGATTGTCGCCAACAGTCTTGGTCATCTTGTCGGCTGCGCCGGACACGTCGCCCAGGGCGGCAACCGCCTTGGACGGATCGATGGACAAGAGCGCCTTAGACAAGTCCTCGGACTGCGTGCCTAGAACCGCTTGGGCGAGCGCGTAACGCTTGGTTGGGTCCTCAACCGCACGGACCTTGTCAAGGATCGTGTCGAGCGCCTGTGTGGCCGTAGGGCCACCCTTGGCAAAAGCGGCAGCCATGTCCTTACCGTTGACGCCAATCTTTTTCAGCGCCTCCGCCGCGGACCCATCCTGTACGCGAATGTTTAGCTCTTTCATGGCGTCGGCAACAACGTCCGCGTCACGCGCGCCACCTTGGAGACCCTGTTTCAGAATCCCCATTGCCGCCTGCCCGTTTAGCCCCAGGTCTCTAAACTGAGTGCTGTACTCGTTGAAGGTGTCGAGCAGATCACCCGCTTTATCAACGCCACCTTGGAAACCCTTTGTCAGAATGTCGAGCGCTTCCCCAGCGTTCTTGGCCAACCCGGTTTTGATCATCTGGCCAACGGCGTTGGATACGGGCCCAACTTCCTGGTCAAAGGTTTGGGCGAGCGCGAGAACCTTGGTAGTGACTCCTTCGATTCCGCCCTTGACGTCGCTCACGTCGCCTATCTGCTGATAGACGCTGCGTACCGCTTCATTGACGGTTTCCGTCGAGTCGCCCCAGGCCTTCATGTAGACGTTGGCGGACACCTTGGAAAGCTCCGCAGCCTTAGCCGGCCCAATGCCCAACTGTGCCGCTAGCTTGTCGTTTGCCGCCTCTACGTTGAGGTTTTCAGCGATGCCGATTCCTAGCCCTGCGGCTACGCCTGCGCCGATGGCTGCGGAGGCTGTAGACAGCCGCTCTTGCATGGCTTGAATTTCGGGGCTCGCCTCATCACGCGCAATGAGACGAAAGATCAGGGAAGTGTCGGAGGCCACGGGATCACCTCCGATTCAACTGGGCTTCCGCCTCATCAAGTTGTTTCTTGTATTCGTCTAGCCAATCCAACAGGGCGTCCTCTTGCTCGACGTCGAGTAGCGGCCATTCCCAGGGGCGCACTCCCAACAGATGGGCAGCGTTCCCGAGTTGGCTTAGTCGGCGAGCGGCAGACTTGCTTTTCCCTCTTCCTCGCTCTCATCGATGGCCGTTTCTATCTGCTCATCGAGAGTGGCGAGGGTTGCCGCGCGCTCATCCCCAGACGTGTTCTCTGAGACTGCCTCACGCATTTTCTGTAGCTCTTGCTTGCTGTACTCCAGCTTGAGTTCATCCCAAGCAAAGTCGACCGCATCCCATTTGAGGGTTGGGTGTTCGCGCTTGAGGAACATATAGAGCAAGGCTCTACGGCAGAGGGAATTCCCGGACAGTACGGCGCTTGTGAAGTCGGAAAAGTCCTTGCCTGTCTTCCGCTCCAACATTTCCCGTTCGGCGCTCATGAGCTTCCGCGGGTTGTACTTAAACCGCGTCGGCTGTTCCGAACCTTCCGGGTGATAGATCAGGTACATAGGCTCATTCCCTTACTCGACTTGCTATGCGCCTCGCCATGTCGTCAATGACCTTGGCGACTGCCTCACGCGCCTCGGGAGCGACGCCCTGTATTGCGTTGTCGAACCAGCCGATTTTGCCGAACTGGACGCGCCACACGTCGTTGCCCCATGACTGCGTGCGCCACCCCTTACGGGAGTTCGTGCGCTTGGGTGCGTTGCTGAAATTCCGAATGCGCGGAGTGCGCTTGGCTCGGATACTCGCTCCGGGGTTGCGCATCGTCAGATCAATGCGCGGTTGGACGCCTCGCGCGATAGCCGGCCGGAGCGCTGGGGACGTCCCAGAACCCTGCGCAGGAATGGCTAGAGCTGCGTTCCTCGCCCTGTCCGCACGTGGCTTGAGAACGGCTTGCAGCTCTTTCCTGAGTTCCTTGCGCAGGGTCCTTGCGTCTGCCTCTTCACGGATGGCGCGCAGTAGGGAGCGCAGTCCCTCTTGCGTCACCTCAACGCCAACGGGCCCGTCCGCCATGGCTTACGCCGTGGCGCGCGTGACAACGCCCGACGTCGGAAAGCTCACGGACTGCGATGCCTCATCTCCGACGCCTCCGCTAATGGGCTTGAGTTCCTTGATCAGAACGCTTCCGGTCCACTTGGGGTTAGAGGTACCGACAGCCGCGGATGTTGGCCTGACTTCAAAGGTGACGACCGTTCCGAACAACGGCCAAAGGATTGAGTCAAGCGCGCTCGCGGCAAAGTCCTGCTTAAACTCGATTGCGAGTCCGCCGCTTTTGAGTCCGCCGATGAGTTGCTTCCATCCCTGGGACCCGTACGTTGTGACGTCCTTTTCGTCAACCTCAACGGTGAGTTCGCCCTTATTCGTGTAGGCGCTTAGGTCCGTTCCATTGAGGGAGACAAATTCACTCGTGAGAACCATAAAGGCCATGAGGGTTGCACCCCTTACTGAATGCCGAATGCCACGGCAAAGAGGAAACTTGGAGTCGTACCGGCAATGGTCCACTTGACGCGGTACCAAGAGTCAGTAATTGCCGTGCCATCCGTCCGCAGGATCTGACCACTAATGGCGTTGGCTTGCGTGAAAGTGAGCTGAGTAATGGGGGACGCAAACCCGCTATCTGCGTCGGACTCAATGACTACGTCGAGAGTTGGAGTCGTGCCCGATACGGAGAGGACGTGAAGGGAGGCATAAAGCCTCTTGCCCGCAGCCACGGCGCCCAGGTTGACGCCCGACCCATTGCCGCTCGACGTGCGCGCGGTTCCGTAGTGGTGGCCGAACTGTCCGCGGACAAGTGGCCATGTGCTCGACGCCTTGCCGGACCATGGGGCAATGTCGCCCACTTGACCCATGAACTTGTATTCCGACTGCAAGGCGTTGAGGAAATAGGCAAGGTTCCCAACGGCGCCACCTACCGGCCCAATGGTCCAAGGTCCGGTGCCGCCTAGGTTCGTCCAGTTGGCGTTATCGACCTTGCTTGCGTCGAGCGCTTCCCAGAAACCCTCTCCGGTTACCTGGGCGGAGCCTAGTCCGCCCATGACCTCTTTCCAGCCGTTAGAGCCGTAAGTGGTCTTGTCCTTTTCTTCGACTTCCGCGGCTAGCTCGACCTTGTTTGAGGCGCCGGTTAGGTCTGCCCCTACGGCAAACAGGCGGACGTCGGTAAGCGTGATGAATGACATTTACGCGCTCCCGTCGCCGATCACTTCTATCGCGAGTTCGGCGCCTAGGTATTGGACGCCGTTGTGTTCGTAGAGGCGTAGCCCTTGCATGCGCGTGACTCGGAAGTCATGGGCAAAGCCGTTTAGGGCAGCGCTACCGGGGGCGCCTCGCGCGTCTTCTATGACGTCCTTGAGGGACGCAGGGCCGGAACCGCTCATCATGGCGTCGAGTAGCTTTTGCCCGGACAGGTCATCGGCTCGACTCACGAGAACGCGCGCCGTGAACGTGATTACGTCGAGCTTGCGTTTCATGACCTTGTCAAACTCGATGGTGTAATCAGCGATAAAGAAACACGGTTGGTTTACGGCATCCGGCATGTAGCCGGTACACGTGAGCGAGGCATTGGGGAGGACAACCGCGGAGGCTGCAAGCGCGAGTTGCGCCCGGACGTTGTAGATATCCACGCGCCCCCCTAAAACCCAGGCAGCATGAACCGTTTGATCAGTTCATGGACGTCGGGATCTATTCGCCCCACACGGACCGCTCCCCATTCCGCGGAGCCTAGAACTCCCTCCGGGGAGTCCTTGCGCTTAAAGAGGCGTAGGGCCTGCAAGATGGCGGCCTGTGTGACTTCCTCCGGCACAGCCGGCCAACCCCACCGCGCGGTTACGCGAACTCGCGCCGTACCGGTCGTACCCCATGTACCCGAGTAGCGGACTAGCCCGGTTATGGGGAGGCCGCGAGAGAGGGCGTTCTCTGGCCATGTCTCGTAATCCGTGATGGCGCTGTAGGTACCGCCCACGTCGCCTGTCTCGACCACAAGCCCTGTCGCTGAACCAATGTCATCGACTATCAAGAGTTGGCCAGTCTCGTAAGCGACCACTCGCAACTCAGGATTGAAGACGCGCGCGCTCGCGCTGCCATCGAGATAAAAGCGCCTGCCGCAGTTCCTATCGATCCCGCGGGACGCAGCCGCAATGGCAGCCGTGAGCAACGCGTCACGTGTCGAGTCGCTTGAGTTCAGAGCGAGTTTGAGGGTTGCGTTATCCGTGTACTCGTTGGCCACGGCCACTCACCCCCCTAACGGGTCTCGACGCCTGCCTTGCGTCGAGTCGCTTTCTCCACACGGGGAGGGTCGGGCACGCGTTCCGCCATGCCGCAGCTGCAAAGGGTCTCCCCCTCGCCCTCTGGAATCTCGACAATGGCGCCACGCTTGGGCCATGGCTTGCCGTTTCGTGTCCCGGAGATATCGCCCAGGATGCGAATACGCATGGGGTGACCTCCGTTAGTCCGCGGCAATGATTCCGGCGCTGCGCAGGGCGGCAAGGATGTTGTTGATAGCCGCTTGAACGGTGGCGTCATATGTGGCGCCTACGTTGGCAATTGCAGCGCCATGCACCCATTGCAACGAGTCCTCATCAAACGTCTTGGGTTCTCCGGCCATGGGATCACTCCTAAAAGAAAGGTCCGGCCGTACTGAGTACGGCCGGACCAATGGGGAGGGCGACGATTACGCAGCGCCCTGGAATACCTTCACGGCGCCTGTGAGGTCGACAAGCGCAGCGTCCGCGCGGAGTAGCGCGCGGAAAGTGACAAGGTCGGTGTTGAATGCGAAATCGTCGCTCCGCTCGAATCGGATTCCACCCGCGAGGCGGACGAAATACTGACTCATGTCACCGAAAACGACGCTCTTGGCGCTCGACCCAACCGCGGCAACGTTAGGGTCAGTGACGATGGGCTTACCCAACAGGAGATCCGGCGCCCCTGCCACAAGAGAGGGTTGCCAAATGTACTGGCCATCCGTCGACTTGAGCTTACGAATGTTGCCAAGGGTGGCGTCCTTGACAGTCCAGAAACACGACGACGACGCGCGGTAAGGTGCAATCACGCTGTACTGGAGGTCAATGAGATCGTCTGCCGTAATCGCTCCGCCTGCCGTGGCGCCTGTCTTGCCAACGGTGGCGTCGGTTACTACGCCTCGCGGCTGTCCGGTACCAGTACCGGTCACCATGTGGGCGCCAAACGCGTTGCCCAGCGCGCGGCCGGCCTGCATCGAGAGGTACCCCTCAAGGTCGACCCCTGCGTCTGTGAGCAGTTCTCGGCTGACCTGAATCAGCGTGCCGTACTTGAACGCCCCTAGGGTCACCTGTCCAAAGGCAGGGTCAGACTCGGAGATTGCCGCAGCCTCCGTGACGATTGCCGCGGAACTGTGCGCCGTTGTCTTGGGAACCTGAATCGATTCCCCGGAGGACGTGTTGAGTACGGTCGGGTTGGTCTGGAGTACCGCGGACGTTTCGATGAGGTGAGCCATAAGGCGCTCATAGAAACCGGTCGGCACGAGGTTGCCGCCTGCGCCTGCCGTGAGCTTGCTCAAGTCACGGTAGTTGACGGGACCGTTGGGGACGACGTCGTAATACCGCGCGCCCTCTCCGCGGAGGAACGCGCGCAGCTCGTCATTGCCCTGCGCCTGCGGACCGTTGCCACTCTGCTTACGCGGCTCGCCCCGGAGCTTGGCCATGGCATCCTCTGCATCCTTGGCCCTCTGCTCACCGTCAATGACGTTCTTGATGCGCTTGTCCAGCGCGTCAAGCTCCGCATTGAGCGACTGCCACTCTCCCTCTTCCTCCCCGGAGAGGGCGCGGTTTTCGTCCGCGGCACGGTCGGCAATTGCCTTTGCTTGCTCCCACACATTCTCGCGCCTCTCGCGGAGGCGCTTTACCATCTCTGACATCAGAGAACTCCCGTCGGAAAGAGTCGATTTCCAACGGGAGTCCGCAGCGCCCAGCGCCCCTAATGGGGCACCAATGGCCGTCGCCCTCTGCAAACGGCTGTCGCTTGATCCCTGCCCGTGTCACGCATGCCGACGGGGTGTCCAATCGGCAGATACCGGCGTAGCCGGCCCCGGTCGCTAAACCGGTGCGCCAATGCTTTGTTCAGTTATGCGTAAGGGTCCTTCTGTCGCGCAAGTAGCGCCATACGTGCCGCAGCGCCGTATGTCTTCTTTCGGGGCGCGCTTGGCCTGTCTGAGCGCTGGAAGAACTTCCGCAGCTCATCCCGCTCCGCCATCGATCGCACTTCCTCAACGTCCGCCCCGACGTGTCGCGCGAGCGAGCGCAAACCCGCGGTCGAGTCGGGATATGCGGGAGTGTTCACGGGGGCGACGTCAACGAGTCGGACCTTTAGCAGAGTGCGCATGGGGAAACCCTGATCGGTCGTACCCCAATCGTCTTCCATGGTCTGAAAGGCGAACGACGACTTACGCACATCGCCTCTCTGTACCAATTCCAGAATGTCCGCGCGCGCCTTTGGAGGGTCCACCTCATAGTCAAGGCCAGTGCCATCAATGCCCAAGCGGAGCGTTCCGCCTCCGGTCGAGCCAAGCAACATGTTGTCATCGTGGTTATAGCGAGCGATGACGTCCGGCCAACCGTCGCCACGCGAGGCGTTGAATGCCGCAGGGTCCACAACCTCTACGAATCCGCCGAGATTGTGACTCTGCCGGTTGAACACGGCGGCATAGCCACCGATGCTCTTCCGTTCCTGTTGCGCTCGCAGCTCGACCGCTACCTTTGTGAAGCGCCTTTCAATATCGGCCATGGCGGAGACTCCCTTTACTACGCAGCTTTGTTGTCTGTGGGTCCTGGGCTAGGGAGTCCGTACGCCTGCCCCTCGCCATTGGGCAGGGGCGGCAAGTCCTCAAGCGCCCGGATTTCGTCACGGCTCCGCCACCCTTGGCCAAGGGCCATGCCATGAGCCGTGTAGCGGTCGATAAGGCTTGTGCGAATCATCGCGTCAACGTTGAACTTGACGAACTCCCGCCCAGGCATGAGCGCTGAGAACACAGTCTCCAGTCGGACCAACCATGGGCGTAGCGTGATATTCACTAGCTGAATGGCGTTCTGTTCAGGGGAACTGTAGGAAAGCGGTCCGCCCGAGTCGCCCCCGACCATTTCCGCGGGAACGCCAAAGATCGCAGCCACTTGCGTTGCGTTGAGCCTCATTGTCTCGATGAACTGAGACTCTTCCGGCGAGACCTGTAGCGCGTTGAAATCCCAGTCATTACCAAAGACCAGAGGCTTTCGGCTGCGCATGGCGGATGACAGACGATTCTGAATCTCTTTGGATTCGTCCGGGTTAATAGTCTTGGCGTTGTTCCGCATCGTCGCAGGGGGCGTACCGCCATTGTCGAACCAACTCAGTCCGTACTCTGTGGCGCTGAGACCTACTCCGATGGTTTGGGCGAATGCCTGTATTGGCGAGAGTCCGCAGACGCGCCCAGGCATGGTGACCCAAGTTATGTGCACGATGTCTTCCCGCGGTACCTCCGTGCCTTGCCAGTAGTACACGGGGAGGGTCGGGCGTGATTCGTCCACCCATACCTCATCGGGGTGCAACCATTCGATCATCGTTGGAAACTCGAATGCGTCGCGTTGCACGACCAACCCGTATGCGTTGCCGCGGAGCGCGAGGGACACAACGCATTTATGGAGCCACTGAAAGAGGTTGTCTCGTGCGGCAGGCGCCCAGAACAGTTGGGGGATAAATGAGACTTGCTCGCGCTGGGCGCCGTTGCGCCGGTATAGCTGAATCGGCAGGCTCGCCACACTGTCCGCGAGGATGCGCACGCACGCGAACACGGGGATGAGAGAGATTGCCCTCTCCGTCGTCACGACCGTTGGGCGCCTGGGGCCTCCCGCCACCCATGGCAGTGACGTGATGGCGCGCGACTCAAGGAAGCGTGTCCAGAGGCGCCGGAACGTATCTGCGAACTGAGACATGGGCGCCCCCTAAAGAACCGAATCAAGGACGTCGTAATCCGCCTGGGCGACGTCCTCACGCAGCCGCAGCGCCCATAGGGCGTGCGTCGCTGCGACCAACGGGGAAATGTCGACGGACTCTGAGCGCGAGCGCGACCATGCCCAGGCGTCCGTGAGAGGGCGCGTGCGCGCGCCGTTCATGGCGCCCGTGAGGGGCGGTTGGTCAACGTGCACGATCGTGCCTCGCCTCACGGCGTCGGCGAACTGTCCGCAGGCAACGGCCACATCGGGCGTGCGCAACAGGGCTAGGTCTCCCCGTAGCGGCTTCTCAGGGTCCTCCGGGGGCGTGATGCCGTAGCCGGCCAACTCGCCCACGAGAGAGGCGACAGGGCCCTTTGTGTCGATGGCTATGGCGATTGGGTCCCACACGTCCCGGAGCCTCGCGAGCGCAGGCGCTATCCAGTCGGTACCGGGACGTCGGTCCACTAGCTCAACGTGCACGCGTCCGTCCGGCAGGACGGAGGCAGCCGATATGGACGACCAATCCCGCAGGGTCGAGACCTCCGCGGCGAACGCAAGGCGCGAGGCGTCCGGGCGGGAGTCGGGTACGACGCATCGCGCCCATTCGTCCCTGGGAACGTTTGGGTCCGCAGGGGGGCGAGCCGTTTTCGTCCGGTTGAGATAGGCCCTGTCGAACTCCGCATCATCCATCGAGTCAAGCTCAGTGCGGATGATCTCAGGGGTAACCGTGTAGCCCAGCGCAGGCATGCACATAAACCACGTGGCCGGATCATCCCTGGGATATTCGTCCGGCGCGAACCACTCGAAGTAGGCAACCGCAGGCCACTCGCCGGTAAGCCAAGCGCGCTCGATGAGTTCGCGTCCCGCTTTCCGCTTTTCGTTAAGGAAAGCGCTTTGTTCCGTGCCCCCCGCGGACGCCCACCACATTTGGGCGTTGTCGCGAGTGAGCATGGCAGGCGACATGGCTTGCTCAACCCTGTCGTCTTTATGGGCAAAACTCTCATCGATGACGCCCAGGTCTAGGGGCGGACCGTGTCCCGCTTTCTCTGTCGTACTGACGATGCCCAACCGGCTGCGCGTCGACTTCCAGATGATCGCCTCATTGCCGGTTGTCTTCCGCGGGTGATACCGACCCTTGAGTTGCGACGCATCCATTTTCGCTAGGAACTCATCCTCCCAGCGTTTCCGCGCGTCTATTCGAGTCTGAGCCGTATAAGACACGTTCTGTCGATCCCAAGCCATGATCCGATGGACCATGACGGTTAGGACCGTTTCCGTTTTGCCTTGCTGCCGCGGGACGGAAAGCCCAACCTTGCGATACGCGAGGCGCCCGGTAGCGGGATCGATCTCAAGGGCGACGTCGAGCACGTACCTTTGCCACGGCATGGGGGGCGAGCCGACCAATGCGGCCATGACCTTTGCAGCTTTGGGCCCCAGCGTCGGACGCGCCCAGTTGCGAGGCGTTCCCCACCGCGGAGGACAGGTCAATCCGTACGCCTCGCGGAGCGAGTCAACGTAATCAGTCGGGGGCGCCCAGGTCCCCAAACTCATCGTCATGAGCGCCCCCCGCATGTCCGTCGCTGAGTTGCTGCAAGGACAGGCGCAGCTCACGTGACAGGGCAGCCATTTGCCGCCCCTCCGGTCCGCCTCCGTCGTCAAGCTCCGCGGCTACTCGGTACGCGAGTTCCGCGAGGGTCCTTTCAGTGCCGAGCAACTCGCCCATGGCTGCAATGTCCGCCCTCACGGCGCGCTCAATGGGGCCCATGCTTTGCACCCCCTTTGACCTGCGCGGATTCGGATTGGGCGCGCAGCCGACCTTGATCACTCCGGCCGAACTCGCCCCCCGCAAAAAAATGGAAGTTGGGGCCGGGGCTGCCAAGCGTGCGCCACCAAAAAACCGCGTCGCTGCGGCGTCGAGCTGGGGCGCGTCGAGTTGGGCCAGGTGCTCGACGTCGAGCGAGGGGCACCCCTTGCGACCTGCGCTTATGCGACCGCGGATGCGCCGGCCTCCGCTCTACGTGGCGTGCCGATAGCCTCCCCGCATGGGTGACGCACGTTGGCGGGACAATGAGGGGTACCTAGATGCGGACGCGTTGGAGGCGTACGCGCGTGAGCATGGGTGCTTGCCCCCGGAGGTCAACGCGGATGAGCTGCGAGGGGTGGACAGGGTGCGCGCCCTGGGCGCCTTGCTTCGTGCTCGCCACGTGGACCAGGGTTAGGGCTGCGCGTACCAATCGACTGACGTGCGCAGCCGCTCACACTCGCTCGGTAGCTTGTCGCGTTTCTCGTTGTTGCACAGGCGCAGGCAGGTGGGGCAGCCGCGTACTCCGTGGATGGGGCCCAAGTTGTCGAGCGCGTACGGATCTCCTCCGCGGCTCACGGGGATGATGTGGTCTGCTGCGTCTGCGCCTGAGTGTCCGCACCATATGCAGGCGTCGGAGGCTGCAAGGACCCTTGCTCTGTTCTCTCTGTACCTGCGTTCTGTGAGTTCCTTACGCCCTGCCATGGCGCCCCCCTCCGGGCATGCATAAGGCCCCTGTCCCGTGCGAGGGGTCAGGGGCCTTATGCCTGGGCGCTCAACGGCGGGTGAGCGTCCAAGCTGTGTCCGGGCATGCCGAACGCGCCTCAATAGTGCACTTGATCAGTTCGAATCGTCAAGCGGCTGCCTGGGGGCGAGGAAAGCGCACAGGCGGAGGCTCCGGGAGAGGGGGGCACTCTGCCTCTGAGTGGCACGCAGGGCCGCACAGATGGCCATATCGGGGGAGTTCGTCAAGGTCCCAGCGTGCCCCCCAGTGACCACGTTTTCCGTGCCTCTGTATGCGCCCCTCTCGTGCCCATCGGTACAGCACTTCCCTTGGCCTACCGGTCCACAGTTCCGCGCAGGCGGTATCGACCAAGCGCCGTTTAACTGACTTGCTCATTCAGGCCCCTGTAATAGTCCTCAATCTGTTGCCACGTGTATTCCATGCCGCATGGCGGGGACTCGCCTATTCGACCTATGCACACAGCTGAGCCATTGTGCAGTTTCAGGGCGCCTGCGCATTCGCCACACACGGCGCCTCGCACGATGGATGACGGAGGGACGTCATAGCCGAGAATGGCGCGCGCTCGACGTACCCAGGTTCTTACGGTCCGCTTGATTTCGTCGGACAGGTCGAGCGCATCGAGATTGCCGGGGAACGGACTCTCGACCCGTGTTGCGGAGCGTCCTCCGTGATCATCCGCGGTAGCCGGCGCGGCTATGGCCGCTTGCAACTGAGCGATCAGGGGGGCGTGCCGCACTGTCTTGACGCGTCTCTCCAAGGTGCTGGGACAGTCGCACTCCGCCCAGGTGGGGCGCGAGGCTCGACAGTCCTCCGTGTGCGTCACAACGCGTAGGTCGTACTCAATGCGCTCATCAAACCCGCTCACTAGCGGCTCAACGAGATTGGCTATGTACTCAAGGTCAGTGCTCATTGCCTCTCGACTTCCGGGCACACGTCATGTACGGCCCATATGTACGTTCCGCATTCGATGCCCCAATGAGGCTCGCGTGGCTCGATGAGCCTGCGGCACGTGTCGCAACGGACAGGTCTAGAACGGTGGGGGATCACAGGTGTTGCACGACGTTGGTTCGTCCCCCTGCGAGCCTCTGAGACAGAGGGGCGGTCCGGGCGCCCAGTAGCGCTCACAGGGGGACGCAGAGGGACCGCAGGCGCCTCGCGGAACGCCCGAGCGTCCATCGGGTGACCTCCGCACGCATGGGCGCCCAGTAGGGGCGTAGCGCGCTCGACGTCGCCCAGGGTGGCCACCTTGAGCGCCTGGGCGCGTCCGGCTGCGTAGCTCACTTTGTAGGCCACCTGTCCGGCCGTGAGGCGCGCACGCAGCTCGACCGCGGACAGGGGCGTTGTGTCGACTCCCGCCCATCCTCCGCTCACTAGGGCCGTGAGGACGTAGGCGCCACATCTGACGCAGTTGCCCAGGCGTGGAGGCGTATCTATTAGGTGTTGCGTCATAGATCATTCTCCGTACCTGTCCGTGAAAACCTGTCCCACCTGTCCCCCCTATAGAGGGGGGGACCGGACGGACAGGTCAGACAGGCGGACGGGACAGTTTTGAAAACCTGTCCGGGACAGGTCTGAGCTGGGCAAATGAGGAAACCTGTCCCCATGATCCGGGACAGGTGGCTTTTCGACCTGTCCCCATGATCCGGGACAGGTCTACGGTTACGGAGAGTGTTTTTCGCCCTCTGGTAGCGGCAATTCGACGTCCGTAACCTGGGCGCTCATTTCCGGCTGCCTTTGCGCCTCGCGCTTTTTCCGGTACGCAATGGCAGGCGCAAGAACAGTGTTGCCTATGGCTATCTGCCTGTCTGTGAGCCATGCGCGCATCCTGTCTCTTCCTAGGTCTAGTGGCGCGTTGTGCTTGTCGAGCAATTGGACAGCGTGGCTTACGGCAGGGTCCAAACCCGGTATGCCGAACACTGCCTGTTGCTCCGGGACAAGGACGATGGACGTTTCCGGCTGCCCGTTCTTCCGCGTCATGCCCTGTACGGCCACGACGCGAGGCAAGAGCCGTATCTCTTGGGAGTCGTCATCGTCCTTGGTCTTGTCGATACGAATGCTGACTACGCGGTCCGCCCCTTTCCCTTCCTTTTTCGTCAGTAGCTCTGTCTGGACTGCGCCCAGCATGTTTGAGGCTCCGCGGCCATGCTCCCCTTGGTGGCCTGTGTGGTGGACGAGTAGCGCGCACGCCTCCGACTCCCGCGCAAGGCGCTCGATGCGTTGAAAGATGACGCTCATACGCTCGTTGCTCGATTCCTCAATGCCGACTGTGGCGCGAGCCTGCGTGTCTACGACGACAAGGGCAGGGCGGAGGCGCTTACACGCTTCCTCCAACACAAGCCACTCGACGCCGGCCACCTGAATTGGCCTGGGGAGGAAGTGCACCCCAGACATACGGCAGCCGCGTTCTTGCTCCCATGCCCGGACGCGCTTTTTGATGCCCCCTGCGCCCTCCGCCACTAGATAGATGACGTCCCCTTTGATGATGTCCCGCCCTGCCCATGACAAGCCATTGGCGACGCATCCGGCTATGTCGAGCGCCACAAAGGATTTCATCGAGCCTGGGCGCCCGTTGATACGCGCCACGGTCGAGCGGTACAAGAGTCCGTCGACTACTGGGGATAGTTCCTCAATGTCGTCTAGCGAGTCCGTTGTCAGTGTCTCGGACATGAGCGCGTCGACTAGTTCGGCCACGCGAGCGCGTTGGTTCTCTTCCTCAATCGTGAGGGCGCGCTCTTTGGCCCTGTTGTATGAGGCAATCTCCTTTGCTTTGTCTATCTCGGCTGCCTCGCGCCTGTGCGCCTCTATGAGCGCCTGCGTTTTGTCGTCTGCATTGGTGAGAGGGAGCTTTTCAGAGAGAACGCTCACTAGGCGCCGGACGTCATCGTTGAAACTCTCTAGTGGCGCAGCCTCCGGATTGAGTAGCCACCAAAGGGCTAGCCGCGCGTTTATCTCCGATTGGGGAAGTTCCGGATTCCCCTGCGGTTGAATCGACACTGTCACCCCTGCCCCTGCCGTTAGACGTATGGGGCAGGGATGATCTCTATTCCGGTCCATGCCCAGGGACACAGAGGACGCTGAGCAAAGAGCTTGTGTGTTTTAGTCCACCTGAATCGGGCGCCCCTGTAGTCGATGCTCACGCAGTCGCGTACAACGAACCTGCGCGCCTTATCCGCGTCATCGGCAATTGCCCTGATCTTGCCGTCAACGGCAATCACCCATCCGCCCTCATTGGTGCTGTCCATGTTGCTGCGTCCTCCGTGCGCTTCCCTACGCGCCTCCGATATTGGTTCCGTGTCTGGGGGACGTCCCTAGACGTGATCTTTCCGGCTGCCCATAGGACGCTCACGGCGTGAGGCTCCGTCCATGACATACAGGCGTCGAGCAACCGGCTAGGTTGCTGCGACTTGTACGGGCTGCGCTCGCCCTTGATGAGCGCCCGTATCGAGTCGACGTGTTCACGCGCGAGCCTCCGCGGCAGACGTCGAGCCGTGGCCCTGTCCGGGCGTATGGCGCCTCTCTTGAGGCCCTGCGCCACGGCTGCCCCATTGCTCGATACGCCGTACTTGCGCCGAACCTCAAGCAACCCGTTCCGTACCGCTTGGAGGCTCACACAGAGGCGGTCGGCAGCCTCTTGGAACGTCTCTCCGTCCGCCATGGCCTGTAGGAAGTCGAGTTGTTGAGGCGTCGGACGGTAGGCAATCGGATGCCCTATGACCACGTAGTTTTGCCGTGTGCGCTTGCGCCGGCCAGCACGTGAGTTGGGGTTCCGCGGCTTGTGCGGTCCGGTCCATTCGAGCTGTTCCCACCATGGCCGTTGGGGCGCTACATGGCGCCTCGCTTCCGCGCGCCTCGCGTCCGCCTCGCGCTTCCTCGCCTGCGCGCAGGGGCGACACCTACGGCGCCATTGGCCGCGCGTCATGTCGAAGTACGCGTAATAGTTCTCAGGGTTCTCAAAGCTGTGCAGCCCGTTGCCGCACACGTTTTGCCGTGACCTAGGCATCCTCGCCCCCTTCCTCTGGTCGGGGCGCAGGTGGGCGGAGGGACCCTTTACAGGTCACCTCCGCCCAACCGTCGCCCTTGTGCGTGACATGTGGCGCGAGGCGCCCGTTAGGGCGCAGCTCGACGTCACGGTTGCAGACTGCGCAGTAAGCCCAATCAACGTTCCCCAGGTCTCCCCTGGGGTTGAGGGTCATAGTCGTTTCCTCCGTCCGACACACATACTGTGTCGCCCTTGAAAAGCACTTCCGCATTGAACTCGCGAGCCTGCCCAACCCACTTGGCATTGGGCCACGTGATAGCCACGGACCTACCGCAGTCGGGACACGTCCATATCTCGATGACGCCATGGCTAGCCGAGGGAGAGAGCCTGTGCACGCGTACCCCTCGCCTCCGGAACGGCCATCGGCCAACTGCGCCCCTTCCAATAGAGGGGGACTACGTCACACGTGAATAGCCCTGTCCGGCCGTGGCGCCACGATTCGGACTCGCGCCCAGGCCAACCGCGGACTACCCATTGTTTGCAATGCACGCATCTCATGGCGCCTCATCCCTGCGTCTGTCGACGTATCCGCCTGGGCATATCGAACGTTCTTGAGGTTCGCCCAAGACTGCGCTTATAGCGGATGACATGAAGTGAGGGGCAACCTTGCCGCCTCGCACAACTGCGATATGCCGTACCTCAGTTGGTCCGGCTACCTGTCCGCACCCTGGGCAGTAATAGCGGCTATGCCTCACTCGCATCGTTGGCGCCCTCCGCCCAGACAATGAGCGTCCGGTATCCGTCCGCCATGCCCTCTGCGCGCTGCCTGTCCGCGTAGCGCTTGCTTGCGCTCCGCGATGCGCCCTCGCCCGGTATCCGGTAGTCGAGCCGTACGGCAGCTAGCTCTAGGTCTGCGAGGCGCTTACGCAGTTCGGCTATGACCAGTGGGTGAATGCTCATAGCTCCCCCTCGCGTCCGCAGTCGCCACACTTGGCCCGGACTTCCCCTGTCTCGTTGGCATGCTCGAATACCTCTTGCCAGTCGTAGGCATGCCTCCCGAGCACGTGACAACGCACCCAAAGGGCCATCCTGCGGTAGCCGGCCAACGCCTTTCCGATCACGTTTCCTCCGTTCCATGGGGGCGCCTCCGGTAATGCCTGCGTGGCGTCGGGTTGTTGCGAGGGTCCGGGTTGGGTACCTCTCCGCGGAGGTATGCGCCGTACGCTCGCGCCCCCTCGATGGCGCGCAATAGCTCTGTGGTGGCGTCGAATGCCTCGCGGACGCTCAACAGGCAAAGCTCTTCACCGACTTGAATGACGACGTGTTCGCCATCATGAGCAATTTTCATTGCACCCCCCACGCAAACACTTGGGCGAGGCTGCGACGAATCGGCGAACCAAGGTCGAGCACTCCGGACAGAGTTGCGCCTTAACCTCCGCCTCCGCGTACCGGTCACGGCCCATGGCAAGGCGCTGCCAATCCTGGGGCAGCGCCGGGAAGTAGTCGCTTGCGAAGGTTGCCGTATCCGGGATATCGCGCGTGGCTCCGCACCGGTCGCACTTGACTTGATAGCTCATTGGGCGCTGCCCTCCGGGAACACGAATTGAGGGTCAAAGAGGCAGGACAGCGGCACGGTTCGCCATTCGATATTGAGGTCTAGCCGTGACGCTATGGCCTCCGCAATGGTCTGCCGGAGCGCGCGTTCTATCTGTTCACGGATTGCAAGATCATTCCACAGGGGCGCCGGTACATGGTTTACGGCCATGATCTTCTCCCCGTTCCAAACGGCCGATGCGCGGACAACTACCGGGTCATCAGCCATCAGAAACGCCCCCCTGTCAGGAAGTGCGCGAACAGCCACGCGAGGGATAGCAACAGGAGAGTCCGCCTAAAGCCAACCCAACCAACGCGCCTCTTGTCGCGTATGGCGAACCAACGCCATATGTGCTCGCTCAACGTGTCGCCACGCTCTTTGTTGACCAATGCGGCTAGCTCGACAAGGGCGCAGGCACCCAAGAGGGACACCCAAGCCCAAGACCAAATGGACATGACTAACTGACCTCCGTTCGTAACGGTTGTGCGACAGAAAGGCGCCCAAGCCTGCTTGCAATGTTGCAAGTAGCTTTAAGGCGCGCTAGGTTGGGAGCCCCAACAGGGACACGGAGCCGGCCACGGCACACGAGAGAGGGGCACGAAATGAGCGACAAGGTTTGGGGAGTCACCAAGAGCAACTCGACGCTTGGCCACGCTTTCCCGGAGGCAACGGAGGGCAAGGCCACGTGCAACCGGCGGACCGTTCCGGGGGGCGTCCTGGTCACCCGTGAGGTACTGGAAGCCAACCCGGGCGTCCGCATCTGCGAGCGCTGCGCGTTCCGTATGGCTCACCTCGCGCGCAAGGCGGAGGAAGAGCGCAACCCGATTCAGGCGCTCACGCCCGTGGAAGCCATGGCGAGCGTTGCCAACGCGGACGGGTACGTGATGTATGAGGGCAACGCGAACAAGCTGCGGAAGCCGTCCGGTTACGCCTCGGTCGTTCGGTTCGCAGACCTGGGCGGGAACCTCTTTGCTCTCCGTGACAAGAACGGCCGGGTTGAGTGCCGTGTGAAGGGCACGACCAAGCTCTACGTCCGGCGCGTCCCGGAGGGATACGACGCCATGGTTGAGCGTGCCGCGGAGCGTGCGGAGGCCCTTGCCGAGTCGTTCACGCTCACGGAGGTTGCCGCCCCTATCGCCCAGGCGGAGCGTCGCACGGGGGATGCGCCCCAGCTCGACGCCCAGGCGGAGGGCGACGATGTCACCGTGTCCGCGCAGGACATTGCGGACGCTGCCCTTGGGGCGTGCGAGTGGACGCCCGAGCAGATTGCCGACGCTGCCCAGGCGGAGGCTCTTGTTGTCGAGACTGCGGAGGCGCTTACCAAGGAAGCCGCCAAGGTGGACCAGGGCGAGGCGGAGGCGGTAAAGGCTGCCGACCGATTCATTGAGCGCGAGGCGCCCCGTGTGGCTGCGTTGCTGGCCGATGGCGCCCGGTACGCGGTTGGCCAAACGGTCGACTACACCCGCGGAGGCGACGTTCCCGCGAGCATCCCCAACGGGCGCGTTGAGGTCACGCGGGTTGTCGACCATGGCCCGGAGGCGGCATACCGCGAGGGTGGGCGCTTCACCTACGTCGTGCGGATTCCGGGCGTGCCCCAGGCCACGCAGGGCGCGTCAGAGGGCGAACTGAGCGCCGTTGAGGGCGCTCCGCAGCTCGACCCCGAGGAAGTCACGCGCGCCCAGGCGGAGGCTGCGCGCGAGGCGGACGCGCGAGGGGAGCGCGCGGAGGCGGAGGCACGCGAGGCTGCGAGGCTGCGCCTTGAGGCCCTGCGTGCTCCGGAGGTTGAGGCGGACGCGCCTTTCAAGGGCACGCACCGGAACGTGAGTTACATGATCACGATGGCGCCCAACGAAAAGGCGCGCGCCTCTTGGCAGCGCGTTGCGCTCGCCTCTTGGTTCGCCGCTCAGGTGAAGGCGCACGCCCAGGCCAATTCCGCCAACGGTTGGGACGTCGTCATTGAGTCCTGGGACGATGGCGAATTCAACGTGATGATGTTGGAGGCTGCGCCGCAGTCCACAGAGGAAGCTATTGCACACGTCCGCTCGCTCATGGTCGAGTCGTACCGCGAGCGCGAGGCGGACGCCTTGATTTCCGCCTGGGGTTTCTGACCCATCGAGCTTTTCCGGCGCCCCTGCCAGTGCGAGAGGCAGGGGCGCCGTTGCGTTGGGCTAACCGTCGCTACCGGGGGGCACGCAAGCGTCCGCGAGTTCGCTGAGGGTCGAGAACGGAGGACAGTCCATCACCCAACACTGCCTGTCTTCCTGCCACTTGGCACCCTCAACGGCGCTGCGAGCCTCCGCGCTCAAGTCTTGCGACAACAGGTATTCACGCACCGTGTTACTGATCAGGCAGGGTGGAACCGCGCTCTTACGCGGCTCGACGTCTGCCCCCCTTGTCTTGGCCATGTGATCACTCCATAGATAGGCAACGGCGCCCCTCGCCCGACGCGGGGGGCACCTACGCATATGGGTTCGTGGGCGAGGGGGAACGGCATTCTTCAACTTGGCACCACTCATGCCGCGGATGATTCCACGTGCCGCAGTCCGAACATTCCCAGTAGTCGGCATAGATGTCATCGCACGGACATAGCCTGTCGTGCAACGCGTGCATGACGTAGCGCAATAGGTATCTCACGGGTCACCCCGTCCGCCCCTGTAGGCGGTACGCGCTGCGTATGGTGGCCTCCGCCTGCCTGTGTCCTCCGTCGCCCCCTACGGCTGCGTAGGCGTCCGCGAGGGGCCCTAGGACGTCATCGATAGGCGCCCCGTCCGCGCAGGCTGCGCGCGCTGCCCACAGCAACGACTGATTGCGGTTGCCGGGTTGCGCGTTCTCGACTGTGGCAATGAGCCCTGACAGGCTGCCCACTCGCCCAGGCTGCCGGAAGGGGGAGGCCACCTTTACCGGCTCGCGTCTGCGGCACAACTCGACTAGCCACGGGGGCGCCGGCCGGACGTCCGCGGCATTCTCGGCAACGTACGCGCCCTTAGTCGTGACGCTTCCGGCGCCCAGCACGTACCCGCCCCACTCACCTGCGTTACAGCGAATGTCGACTAGGCCCTTGACGATGGATGCTTGCGAGGCTTCCGCGGACCATATGCCCTGCGGCCATCGGTAGTAGTAGTGACAGCCGAGTGACCCGGTACAGACTCGGTACGTGTCGTACGCCTCCGCCCAAGATCCCCCCAGGGATTCACAGACGTGCCGGAAGACGTCCGTACCGTCAACAAGAGGCCCTAGAGAGTCATGCAGTCCGGCGTACTGAGTACCCGCCAATTGGTATTCGCGCTTAGGTATGTCGCAATCGACAACCAGTAGGCTCGACGGTTTGCAAGCCACACCGACATTCGAGTCTGGCCAACGGCGCCAATAGTCAATGATCCTGCCTAGGTCGTACGTTGCCGCCTCGCCCCAACGCAGCGTGTACGGCTGCCCAGGCGTCAAGGTGTGAGGCGTTTTCTCGTATGGCTCGACCGGAAACACGTGGAAGCCGCGAGCGCGCGCCTGTAGCGCGTAGGCAATGAGGTTCACGCGCTCGCGCCCCCTCTCAGTTCAGGCCACGCGTTGTGGCCCTTTCCAGCGCCCTCCGGACGAGTGTCATTTCCTCGTCCGAGATCTCATATCCCGCGAGTTCGTAAACCGGCCGGACCACTCCCGCGAGCCTGTCATAAGCCTGTAGAACGGTGAGCGTTCCCCTGTTCACGTCAGCCGCGAGATTCACGGCGGATGCCTCGCCTACCGTGTTGGTCGTGTAGATGGCTACACGGTCCATAAGTTGGTCCCTGCATCGCTCGCAGTCCATAGCGTCTATGGCTGCGTCTATGAGCGTGTGCAATGTCTGTCGGTCCATATGTCCTCTTAGGTAAGGCACAGGGGCCTGTCCCAGGCGAGACAGGCCCCTGTGTGTTGAGTGTTTTTCAGCCCTGTACGGCTGCGAGCGCTGCGCGGAACTCCCGCTCCGCGGTTTCGCGTTCGGTGTGCGCGTCCTTGAGTTCCGCCTCATGGCCATCGAGCTTGGCGAGGCGTTCCGTAAGGCGTTCCATCTGTCCCTCGATCTTGGCGCGCTCCGCCCCGACGTCCGTGGCCTCAAGGCGCTCGACGCGCCGCTTGGCTCGCTCGAACGCTCCCGCGAGCGCAGGCAGCGTCAGAGGCGCACGGCCACGGCGCTTGGGGGCGTTCACGACGTCGTCTGAATCAGCCGGCCCGTCATCAATCGAGCCGTCCCACTCCGCGTCTTCCTCGTACGGCTCCGCCGTGACCTCCGTCATTTCGGCTACCTCCGGGGTTGCGTTTGCCTTGCGACGAACAGCCATTAGCTATCTCCAATGGGTTGTGTTATTGAGGGGTGCGCAGGGCCCTACGTTCGCGCGTCCGGACGTTGACAACTCCCGCCATGTGGGGGCATGGCCTCCGGCCCGTATGACTCGATTACTTAAAGGGGTTGTCCGGGAACGTGGCGGCAATCATCTGCATCTGTTGCTCACCCATTCCGGCAGTCGGAACGCCCTTGGACGCGAGGAAGTCAGGCAGGGAGGGCGCTCCCGCAGGGGCGGGAGCTGCGGCAGGCGGAGCCTGGGCGACAGCCGGAGTGGCGCCGTACGCCTGCGCGGGGGGCGCCTGGGGAGGCTGCGCCTGTGTGTTCTGCCACGGGTCATAGGGGAGCGCCTGCGAGGCGTACTGAGCGGCAGGCGCCTGGGGCGCTGGGGCCTGGGCTACCGGCTGCGCCTGTGCGGCAGGCTGCGCGAACTGTTGCGTCCGCGGGTTGGCGTTCACGTATGCCGTGGCCATCGCGGCATCCTGGGGCGTCCAATCCTGCAATACGTAGGCCCCATCTTTCTGCCCCTGCGAGGGGAGCTTGGAGAGGCGCCCAAGGACCATGCTGCCAATCATCTTGCGCAACTGCGGGACCAATCCCTTACCGCCGATGCGCGCACCTTCCAGCTTTACCGGCTGCCCTGTCTGAGGGTCCGGCAAATCTATTATGACGACGTCCGCGGTAACGACGTCGCTCGTTTCCTGTGTGCCATCCGGCCGGTTGAAAGTCTGCGGACTCACGCTGTCCGGGTAGATCAGGAATAGGCGCCCCAACCACTGTGGGTTGTCGCGAGGCGCGAACTTATCCGCCTTGCCGGGTTGCTGAAACTGCGGAGGGACTGTCACCTGTTTCTCTCTCTCGTGAGGTACCGATAGGCCCTGTATGCCTGTAGCGGTACGACTGAATTGCCGATGGCGCGCAACGCGTCTGTCCGGTCCATTCCGCGGACGCCCGTAACCCAGGCTCCGGGCAATCCCATGAGCCACTGGACGAACCGCGGAGAGAGGCGCTTGCCGCCTCGCGGACCCAGCTCGATGGGCGCAGGTGCAGGGCGCTTAGTGACGCGCTCCCAACGCTCAATGGCAGGGCCGTACTTGCCCCAACCCGCGTCGCCCAGGCGCGCGAGTGTGGTTACTAGGTCGTCGCCTCCGGAGTCTGGGCGGGAGGCTCGCGCGTAATCAGGGCCGCGGATGTTGTCGGCTGCGGTTGGCGTCGGCAGGAGAGGCAACGGCAAACCATCTGTTGCGGACGTGCGGAGCGCCAATGGAGGCAGCCGGTAGGCATACCCATTTGAGGTCATACCCGCAGCCGGCCAAGTCTCCGGCGACGACGTCAAGGCCCCTTCCTCGTATCCCTGCCACGTTTTCCAGGTACGCGATACGGGGTCGTATCTCGCGAATGGCTTGGGCGACGCACGCCCAGACTCCGGAGCGTCTTCCACCTATTCCCCCTCTGGGGCCTGCGTGGCTTATGTCTTGGCAGGGGAAACCCGCCACGATGGTTGTTATCTCGGGATGCTCGACCGCTACGGACGCCCAATCGACCTGCGTGATATCGCCCAGGTTCGCGGCGTCCGGGAAGCGTCGAGCCATGACCAGTGATGGCCAATACGCCTTTTCTGCATAGATTGTTACGCGCTCGCCAGTAAGGCGCTCAACGGCGTAATCGAGCGCGCCTATGCCCGAACAGAGAGAGAGGATCACGGGAGTTCACGCGACACTGCCCCACACGTGCGGCACGTCCAACTGAGCGGACCGCGGTTGGCGGGAGTGGAAGTCTCCGCCCAGGCATGCAAAGAGGGCGCCACCCAATGGAGTAGCGCCCTCAACGTGATGAGTAGCCATGCTGTCATTTGCACCTGTCCGGCGCGTGCCTGCGTCCGCAGCACTTACGGAGCTTCCACGCTTTCCCGCTCCGCCTGTCGTCGTTACGGACTCCCTTGTTCTTCTTTGCTTGCTGGGCTTGTGCCATCAGTCCCCCCAATCGTCGGGCGAGTCTCCGGCTATCCAGTAGCCAACACGGCGCCTCGCGTTCCATATGGCCTCACGGATGCGATAGCGCACACGGCGCCAACGAGGAATCACAACAGGCTGCGGAGGCTCCATTCCGGGCGGCAACGGAATACCTGCGTCTATGAGTTGCTCTGCACTAAACGGCGCGTAGTACGAGACCTTACGGACGCCTAGCGAAAGGTTCGTTGCGTCTATGACGTCGTGCCGGAATGAGCAACGCTCGCAACCGGCGCACAGACCTAGGCGCCAACCGCACTCCGGCGCGTCACCGCTTGCCATTACACCCCCTTTCCCCCTCGCTATCGCCTGGGGAGTAGAAGGGGCAGAAACGGCAGTCATCGGCAGTAAGGAACTTGCGCGCTACCTGTTGAGGCTCGCCCTCATATCGCTTGATGGCTGCGGCTATCGACTCGACGCGAGCGAGCGCGTCTATGGCAATGGACGCGTCGTAAGGTTCCTCCCACACGTAAAGGTCATCGAGTGACGACGCCTCGCGCGGCCAACCGACAATGGCCACGCGCTCAACTTTCTCGCCCTTGAGTCTCGCCCCATAGGCGTACGTGTGGACTTGCACTCTGTACGTGGGCGAGGGGCCTTTGGTGCTCAACTTGTCCAGCGACCAACGCCCCATGAGTTTGTGATCCAAGAACATGAGTAGCGTCCGGTCGAGCAAGTCACCGGTACCGTGCGGGACATAGGCGTTGGGAAACTTGAGCGGTATCTCTACCGCGTATCTACCCGTACCGGCATTCGCCCACAGAAACATGTCGGCAAGACCTTGATGAACACAGATCCCGACGAAACTTGCCCAGTTGTCGCCCCCTGGATTGGTAGGGGACACCCGCAGTAGAGACATTGCAATACGCCTGTCACAGGGTGAGCCAATCTCGCTCGGTCCCAACGTTTCTTGTTGATTGCGTGCGAGGCGGTTTGTGTAAGCGTAGAAAGTCTCTTTGAGGCGCGCGGCAATATCTCTTCCGTGTTCTGTCATGGGTACCGCCTGCGCGAGTACGCGCGCAGTCCTGTCCGGTTGCTCGAATGGTGGTGCCGGTTGGCGGAACTCAAACGGCTCCGTCGACACAGGCGCGCTCGCGGTTGCTGGGGCACCCCCCGTAGCACTCTCCGGAGGCGGAGAAAGGACAGAGGACTCTGTCAGGCTCCGCGTAGGTTCCGATGGGGATTGACCCTGGGCATCCGCAGGTGTCGGGGGCACATCGTTCGTCGTGTCGCCCAGGGTGGGGGCAGTCTCCGGGCGGGAGTCCCTTGCCTGCGGGATGTCTCCGCTTGGCTCGCTCGATGGCTGCGGCGTAGTCGTCAACGCCTGGGATTGGGTCTCTGGGCATGGCTCCGGTCCTTTCTCGGCTGCGCCGGCCTGGGCGTATTCCTTGCCGCTCATGGGGCATTCCTCGGAGCCTCGCGGCACGATGAGGTGACGTCCGTAACGCCCCTCCGCGTCGAGAATGGGCGTCCGTCCGCACGCTGGGCAGTCGGCATAGTCACGGCCCCTAACGGGCGCGTCGGAGTTGTCCGATGGCCCTGCCTTGAGGACGTGCGCAGGGACGATGACCCCGGACATGTCGCACTCAACGCCCTTTTCTTTGTCATGCTTGCGGAACTTGCCTGCCGCGGTTGGGGCGACGTCCTTACGGCAGACAGGGCACCGGTATTTATCGGGCATACATTGCCGCCAAGTGCTCGACTTCCATGCGTATATAGACGCGCTCGCCCATGCGCACTACGGGCGTTAGGTATCGCTCGCGTTCCCAGCGCCGGACGCGCCACATGCGGACGCCCATGTATTGGGCTACCTCAAAGGGCGTCATGAGTTCGCCTGTCGGCTCCGGGGGCGCGTGGCGTTCCTCGCGCGGCTTGCGTGGCCGTAGTTGCTTTCTCTTCACTCTTCCGCCCAACGTGCTATGTGGCGCCCCATGACGAAACGCGCCTGCGGTCCGGTAATGGCAATGGGCCCCATCCGATAGCGCCCCAGGCACGCAGAATCCACGTACCATTTCCAATCTTCCGGGTTGGCTTTCCCTGCGCGCTTGTGGCACAGGAGAGGGAGCGCGAGAGGACTACGGCGCTCGACAGTCGACGTAATGTCACTCCACCACTTGGCGAATAGCGCCGTCTGCATATGCAGTTCGTGACGCTGTCGACAGTGAGGGCAATACCCGCCCTCTTTCCCATCCTTGACAGAGATGATTACCGGGGGAACTGCGGCAGGCACAGGCTCAACGTCCCCAGGGTCATAAGCTCCGCCCAGGGTGTTTCGCCGCGCGTCGACATAGCCGCAGCTCTCCCGCAACCAAACAACAACGGCTGTTTCAGCGGCTGTACCTTTCGCTTTGTTTCGGTTGCCCAACGCTCGTGCCTTTCTCTTGAGTGCCTACACGGAGGGGGCGCGCTTCCCCACAACAAACACACCGGTCATTAGTGATCACGGGTTAGCCGGCCACGGCTCATGGCGTCGAGTCCTCCGCGGATTGAGTGGCGAGGCGCAGCAAGGCGCCGGAGGATGGTTGATAGATGAGGACGCAGGCGAGGCAGACGCCCAGGGCGACAGTGCGAGGCGCCATGAGCCGCGTACAACAGGCGAGTTAGGGCCCGCTAGGGTTGCCCCCACAGTCGACAGAGGGGGGCAACAGTGAGCCATGGCGAGCGCGGAGAACGGACCGAGGCGGACGAGACAGACGACGCCCAGGCGGAAGCTATCCGCCACATTGTCGACGCGTCGCCACCACTCACGGAGGCAGACACGGAACGGCTGCGCGCCTTGCTCGGCCACGATGACCCCGAGAACGACTAAGGCCCCTGCCTCTCGCACTGGCAGGGGCCTTACTGGCGTCGAGCTAGCTAGCGTCCCGACAACGCTCAATGTCCTCCGGGGTGTCACGCACCCAACGGGTATATCCGCGTCCGTTGAACGTGTTCCATTGGATCGTGATTACCTCTCGCGTCGACAGGTTGACGGTAAGGGTGATCCGTTCCGTGTGGAGGTAGTGAACACCTGAGCGTGAGCCATGCGGCAAGGGCCGGTTGTTGCTTTCTATTGCCGCCCTCACTTCCTCCGGACCTAGGGCCATGTCTACCGCCCGACTTAGCGCGTGATGAGAAAACGTCCATTCACCTGCGTTCCGTCGTGCGGCCATGGCTACCCCTTACGCGGCTTGTGTTTGTCTCACCTGCCTCGCCATGAACGGAGACAGGTCTATCGGACACGCGCCCTCAACCCTGGGCGTGATGATGAGCTTGGACAGGTCAAGCTCTTCCTTGGGTGCGCCCTTGGGGCGTCGCCCCATCCGGCGCATTACCGGTTTCAACTCGACGCGATACAACAGGCGCAGGACTTCCCGCCTGCGTGCGAGTGATAGGCCCTGCCAAGTCTCCGCGGCTGCCGCGTGATTGAGTGCGAACGGCGCCAACGGGTCATCCTGCACGCCCTCAAGCATTTCCGCGTTGATCTCTTCAACGCGCGCGTTGAGTTCTGCGCGAGCCGTTTGCCATTCGGACATGGTGAGTTTCTTTTGGCCGTACTCCGTTGCAAGCTCTGTCCTGCGCGCCTCAATGTCCATCAGTTCGTCACGCAGGGAGTCAAGGTCAATGTCCTTGACAGGCTTGACTAGGTCCGCCACATCGGGGCGGGAGAGTCGAGCGATGACTACGCGTTCCATGAACGCATCGAGCAACACGGCGGACTGACGTCCCCTGCCGCATTTCTTGCAGCGGTACACGTCGACTTTGGTAGCGCTCTTGCGCACAGTGCACGTAACCGGCTCATCCGGGTCGGTCGTGCAGTGAGGGCACTCATAAATGAGGCTCCCGAACCATTTCGGGACGTTGCCGGTTGCGGTCCGGCGCGCAGGGTCGTTGAGTAGAACGATCAGCGCCTTACGCCTCTCGTCCGGGATGATCGGAGGATACGCGTTGTACTTGACGATTTCGCCCTTGTACACGGCGTGACCGGATACCCGCGGACTCAAGAGAATCTGCTTAACCGTCCGACTGTGCCAGTTACTGACACCCTCGAATGTCTTCTTTCCGCGTCGGTACTTCCGTCCGTCCTTGGCCGACACGGTCAACACTTCGCGCTCTTTCATGTCACGGAGTAGCGCGGACATATTGCCTTTGGTGGCGGACAGTTCAGATTCCCAATGCTGAATCTCTTTGGCTTCCTCCGTGTTGTGCTGCCCCATGTCCAGAACGGGGCGCTCCTCGTACGCGCGCTCTGCGATAGGCGCTTTGGGGTTGACACACCGGTTAGTCACGCGCCCGGTTTCGATGCCCCACCCGTACGCCCGGACGCCTCCGCCCCACTCGCCGTTTTTCGCCTGCCGCAGTCGAGCAAGGGCGACGCGTTCGCCCTTGTGTGCACTCTCCTTATTCGCGTCGATAATGTCATGCAGGAAATCAGCTTTGCCCTGCGCTCGACGGAGGTTGTATTCCCCGCCCCTCTGGACGGAGTACAGGCGGACGTCATGCGCAAGGCACAAGTCGATGATCAAGAGTGCTTCCGCGGGATCACGGGTCAGACGGTCCGCGTGCCACACGGTCAGAGTGCCGATGGCATCCGCCACGATGTCACGGCACAGGCGGTTGAAGTCTGGGCGCTCGACTCCGCTGTATGCGGAGATACCGACGTCCGAGTAACGACGGTCGAGAGGGCGCCCCCACTGGTCAAGGGCGAACGCGTCGCTTTCCTCGTACTGTGAGTCTGTGCCTCGCCCTGTCTTCTGCTCATCAAGGCTGACGCGGTCGTATTCGACGTTGAGTCTGTCGGCTGACCTGCGGATACTTGGTCTCTGAGTGGTTGCTGTGGCCATGGGGGACAAAGTAAGCCCTAGCCCTGTAGTGGGGAAGACGACGACCCTGCGCATGCTGATGGGCCTGATCAAGCCGGACGGCGGCGAGATCCGCGTCTTCGGCCACGCGATCCGCCCCGGCGCGCCGGTGCTGTCCCGGGTGGGCGCCTTCGTCGAGGGCGCGGGCTTCCTGCCGCATCTGTCCGGCCGCGAGAACCTGGAGCTGTACTGGCAGGCCACCGGCCGCCCGGCCGAGGACGCCCACCTGGACGAGGCGTTGGAGATCGCCGGCCTCGGCGACGCGCTGGCCCGCGCGGTGCGTACGTACTCCCAGGGCATGCGCCAGCGCCTGGCCATCGCGCAGGCCATGCTCGGCCTGCCGGACCTGCTCATCCTCGACGAACCCACCAACGGCCTCGACCCGCCCCAGATCCGCGAGATGCGCGAGGTGATGATCCGGTACGCGGCAGCCGGCCGTACGGTGATCGTCTCCAGCCACCTCCTGGCGGAGGTCGAGCAGTCCTGCACGCATCTCGTGGTGATGGACCGGGGCAGGCTCGTGCAGGCGGGCCCGGTCGGCGAGATCGTCGGCTCCGGTGACACCCTCCTCGTCGGCACCGCCGTGCCCGTGGAGGAGCCGGTCGCCGAGAAGGTCGCCGCCCTGCCGGGCGTCGCCTCCGCCGTCCTCACCGACGACGGACTCCTCGTCCGCCTCGACCCCGACGGCAGCCCGGCCCGCCTGGTCGCCGAACTCGTACGGCTCGAAGTGCCCGTCACGTCGGTCGGCCCGCACCGCCGCCTGGAAGACGCCTTCCTCACCCTGATCGGAGGTTCCGCATGAGCACGCTCACCGAGCGCACCGAGGTCGCCTCCGGTTACCGGGCGGGCCGTACGCTGCCCCTCCGGGTCGAGCTGGTCCGCCAGTTGAAACGGCGCCGCACGCTGGTCATGTTCGGCATCCTCGCCGTCCTGCCGTTCGTGCTGGTCGTCGCCTTCGCGATCGGCGGCGAGCCGGACGCCGGCGGCGACCGGATCACGCTGATGGACTCGGCGACCGCGTCCGCCGCCAACTTCGCCGCGGTCAACCTCTTCGTCTCCGCGGGCTTCCTGCTGGTGGTCCCGGTGGCCCTGTTCTGCGGGGACACGGTCGCCTCGGAGGCCAGCTGGTCGTCCCTGCGCTATCTGCTGGCGGCGCCCGTGCCGCGGGCCCGGCTGCTGTGGTCCAAGCTGGTCGTCGGGCTCGGCCTGAGCCTGGCTGCGATGATGCTGCTGCCCGTCGTCGCGCTGGCCGTCGGCATCGCCGCCTATGGCTGGGGCCCGCTGCAGATCCCGACCGGCGGTGCGCTCGACGCGGGCACCGCGGCGCAGCGGCTCGTGGTGGTCGTGGCGTTCATCTTCGTGTCGCAACTGGTCACCGCAGGGCTGGCGTTCTGGCTGTCGACCAAGACCGACGCCCCCCTGGGCGCGGTCGGTGGCGCGGTCGGCCTGACCATCGTCGGCAACGTCCTCGACGCGGTGACCGCCCTCGGCGACTGGCGCCACTTCCTGCCCGCGCACTGGCAGTTCGCCTGGGCGGACGCCGTCCAGCCCAGCCCCGAGTGGTCCGGCATGATCCAGGGCACCGCGATTTCCCTTACATACGCACTTGTGCTTTTCGCTTTGGCGTTCCGGGGTTTCGCCCGCAAGGACGTGGTGTCGTAAGCGCGCCAACCGGGTGAACCTGCGAAACCAATTCTCGGGTGTCGTGTTGATGAAGCCGTAGGGCAAGGGACTCCTCGGACCGGGCCAAGTGCAAGAACGACTGACCGCCCAACGCACCAGCTTCCCGGCTGCGTCCTGGCCGGCCTTGGACGAAATCTCCGTTCCAAGGCCGGCCTTCCCAGTTCTTCATTCTTCGAGCAGGAAGACAACGACATTGCGACAGACCCTGAGCAGGGGAGTGTTCGCGGCGGCTGCCGCCACGGGCATGCTCTCCCTGTACGGCACGTCCGCCATCGCTGACACCCAGGCGGAAGCAGTCACCAAGGATTCTCCCGGTGTGCTGTCCGGGAACGCCGTGCAGGTGCCGATCAAGGTGCCGTTGAACCTGTGCGGCAACACCGTCGATGCGGCCGCGTTGCTCAACAAGGCGTTCGGCAACAGCTGCGCCAACACCTCGCACAAGACGGAGGACGGGTCGGCCAAGTCCTCTTCTGAGGCGTCCGATAAGTCCGGTGAGTCCAGCGACTCCGGCAAGTCCAGCAGCTCCAGCAGCTCCAGCGACTCCGACGGCTACGGCGACGGCACCTCCGGCGCGCACGCGGAAGAGGTCGCCAAGGATTCTCCCGGTGTGCTGTCAGGGAACAGCCTGCAGGTGCCGGTCGACTTGTCGGTGAACGCGTGCGGCAACACCGTCGATATCCTCGCGCTGTTCAACGAGGCGGCAGACAACACCTGCTCGAACCGTGACTACGGCTACGGCACCGAGGTGGACACGCCTGCGAAGCCGAGTGTGCCGTCCACGCCCGCCACCCCGGCTCCTCCGCGCGTCAAGGAGACGCCGCGTCCCACGCCGCCGAGTGAGCTGCCGCCCACGGCCGAGGTGCTGCCCGGCGAGGTGCCCCAGCTGGCCGAGACCGGCAGCGGTGCGCTGATGGCGGCCTCGGCCGCCAGTGCCGCACTGATCGCGGGCGGGGTCCTGGTGTACCGCCGCAGCCGCGCCACCTCCCACCGGTAGGTGCTCCTGCCGGACGCAACCCGCCCGGCGCCCGAACCGGGAGGAAACGCCGCTCGGGGCCGCTGACGACTCTCTCGTCGTCAGCGGCCCCGAGCGGCTTCGCGTTCCTTCGTCAACGGCGTACCGGCGACGGCGTTTCGGTTCGGCGGCCGCCTCCCGGTACGGGGACCGTCCCGCCCGTGGGAGTCGTCCTGAGCCGGCGGCGTACCCCTCGGACGAGGGTCTCCGCCGTGAAGGACGCGCCCTGGACGAAGCGCATGGCCGGGCCGAAGCCGGAGGCGGTCACCAGGCCCGCGAGGAACAGGCCGGGCTGGGAGGACTCGAAGTCGCGCCCGACCACCGGGGAGCCGTCGGGCAGGGCCGCCAGCGTTCCGCGCAGCTCGGGCGAGAGCAGTCCGAGCCGGTCGCAGCGCGCCCGGAACCCCGTGGCGGCGATGACATGTTCGGTCTCCAGGGCGCTCCGGACGCCCGCGCGGCTCACCATGTCCAGCCGTAGGCCGCCCGGTACCGCACAGGCCGCGGTGACCTCATGACCCGGCAGCAGCTCCACCACGCCTTCCACCCGGTCCCGCACCCACCACGCGCCCGCCGGCCCCAGTGCCGTGGTCGCGATGCGGGCCCGGGTCGACTCCGGCAGGCGCCGGAAGAGGCCGGGGCGCTCGGCGTAGAACCAGTTCCGCCAACCGGGGCCGAGGCCGCTGTGCGGGGAGCGGACCGACTGCCACCAGGGGCGCTCCCAGGGCGGCGGCACGTCGTTCCACCGCAGCCCGTCGGCCCGCGCCAGCACACGTACGGACGTGCCCTGTTCGGCGAGCAGCGCCGCGGTCTCCAGGGCCGCCTGGCCGCCGCCGATGACCGTGACGTCCTTGCCACGGAAGCGGTCGAGGTCGCTGTGGTGGCTGCTGTGCGTCACCAGTGAGGGGTGCAGTCCGCGCAGCGCCTGCGGGACCTCGACGAACGGCATCACACCGACCGCCAGCGCCACCGCCCGCGCGTACAGCGCCTGTCCGTCCTCGGTGACCGCCGTGAAGCCGCCGGGGCCCGACGCCACCCGGGTGATCGTGCGCTCGTCCACCTCCGGCACGGCATGGCGCGCGAACCACAGGCCGTACGACGCGAACGCCTCGACCGGGATCGGCTGCGCATGACGTGCCGTCAGGCCGTGCTCCGCGCAGTAGACGTCCAGGCGCCAACGCCCGGCCGGGTCGGAGAGGTTGGACGCCCAGGGCTCCGACTTCAGGAACATGCCGCGGGGCATGTGGTCCCGCCAGGACGCCATGGGCCGACCGAACACACGCAGGTTCAGCCCGGCGGCCGCGGCGTGGGACGCGATCGACAGGCCGTACGGGCCTGCGCCCACCACCAGAAGGTCGTACATCATCAACTGCTCGCTTTCTCGTTATCGGTCAGGGAGGGCGAGGACGCCCGGGGGATGAGCCGCGGCGCCGCCGGTGCCGCCGCCGTCGCGCCCAGCCGCTCACGCAGCCGGCGGGACACATGCCGGCACCACAGGCCCCACATCGCCCATCCGGGCGCGCGGTCGTCGCGGGCGTACCAGGCCAGTTCGCGCCCGCCCGGCGCCGCACGCAGTGCCGCGAGGGGCGCGTAGTTCTCCACCACGAACGTCCGCCCGGCCATGGGGGCCCCGTCCGGCAGCGGACGGCCCGTCAGGTCCAGGTGCAGGGCGCGTACGACGTCCAGTCCCGCGCTGTCGGCGAAGAGCCGGAACTGCGCGCCGGGGCGCGGGTTGAAGTCGAGCAGGTGATAGCTGCCCGTCGTGCCGCAGCGGCGGAAGTCGAGGTCGAAGATGCCGCGGTAGCCCAGCTCGCCGGTGAGCCGCTCGGCCAGCGCCTGCACCTGCGGGTTGGGTGTCCAGCAGCCCACCGCGGTCAGCCCCGCTCCCCGCGGCCAGTCCAGCCGCTTGCGGCCCGGCCCGCCCGCGCGCAGGGTGCCCGAGCGGTCGGCATAGCCGTGGAAGAACCAGTCCCGGTTCGGCCCCGGCGGCAGGTACGCCTGCAGCAGCAGCCGACTGCCCGCATCCTCGGTGCGCAGATACAGCTCGCGGGCCTGCTGCACGGAGCGCACCAGCACCGTGCTGCGCAGCCCGCTGCCGGCCGGCAGCAGCCAGGGCCGGCTCCACTTCGCCACCAGCGGCAGCCCGAGCTGCCGCGCGTCGGCGGCGGCCCGTGCCGCACTGTCCGGGACCAGCGTCATCGGGTGCGGGACGCCCGCGGACGCGCACACGGCGGCCAGTTCCGCCTTGTCGGCCACGCGTTCGGGCAGCGTGCCCGGCATCGTCGGCAGCAGGTAGGAGGGCGCGAGGTCGGTCCGCATCCGAGCCACGGCGACGGCGCACGCGTCGTCCATCGGGACCAGGACGGCCGGACGCGCGATCCGGTCGGCCACGCGGCGCAGCACGCCGAGGATGTCGTCCGGGGAGGCTCCCGGGAGCGGCGGGGGATGCATCTGACGCACGTAACGCGACGCATGGACCGGACTTCTCGCTGAATCGGCGACGACATGCACCTCCACTCCCGCCCTGCCGAGCGACCGCACGGCTCCCAGCGTGCCGTGGTGAAAAGGATTCCGGTCGATTCGTAGCAGTACGGCGGGGACGCGGGTGTCGAGTAGCGGCACGAAATCTCTCTTTCTAACGGATCGGATCACCCGCACGGGCGGGCGCAGCACTCGAAAGCCGCAATGGCAGTGGCGCCATTGGTTTTCCTGTGCCTGACTTCATGTGACGGTTGGTCAATAAGCAGAAGCTGCGGCGGAAGGCCGGAGGAGATTGAGGAAAGGAACAGCATGGCCCCTCACCACAAGCGGATCCGGGTCCGCTGGCTGGCCGCGGGCGCGGTGGCGGTCGCAGCCGCGTCGGCAGTCCTGGCGTCCGGGCCCCCGGCGGAGGTGGGGGTGGTGCGGGGTGACGATGCTCGCCCTCCGGCACCCGTCCCGGCGGCTCCCGCGCCCCTGATCCCCAGGCCCGCGCCGGGCAGGGACGTTCCGGCCTTCGGTGCCTTCCTCGGCTCCGACGCCCGTGGCGTGGCCCGCATGCCGCGGTTCAGCCACTGGCTGGGCCGTGCCGAGCTCCGCGTCGGCCACACCTACCTGCCCGGCAACAGCTGGCGCGACATCGAGGGTGCCCCCGGCTTCCTCAACGTGTGGGCGAACTGGCGCAACCAGGAGGACGACCGGATGCTCGTCCTCAACGTCCCCCTGCAGGAGCGCAACGAGGGGGGCGTCTCCGACGCCGAGGTGCGCAAGCTGTTGCGGCGGGGCGCGGCCGGGGAGTTCGATCACCACTTCCGTGCCCTCGCCGAGCGGCTGGTCCAGCTGGAGGTGCCGGACACGGTCCTGGTGCTCGGCTGGGAGATGAACGGCACCACGTACACCCATCGCTGCGGTCCGGACCCGCAGGCGTGGAAGAAGTACTGGAACAGGATCGTCACCACCATGCGTTCGGTGCCGGGCCAGAGGTTCCGGTTCGATTTCACGCCGAGCCGTGGCAGGGACGCCATTCCCTGGACGGAGTGCTATCCGGGCGACGACACGGTCGACATCATCGGCATGGACGCCTACGACCAGCCGGCCGGAAAGTCGTTCGACCAGCAGGTGAATGAGCCCTACGGGCTGCAGGACCATGTGGATTTCGCGAAGGCCCACGGAAAACCCATCTCGTATCCGGAATGGGGACTCTTCCGCAACGGCGACAACGCCGAGTACATGCGGCGCATGCTCGTGTGGATCGGCGAGCACCGGCCGCTCTACAACACGCTGACCGACTACTGCCCGCACGGTGTGTGGCAGTGCGAGGACGACAACCCGAGGTCGTCCGGCCTCTACCGGTCCTTCTTCGGCGGCACCGGAGAGGCGACGCCGCCCACCACACCACCCACGCCCGAGCCGACCCCGCCCGTCACACCGCCGGCCCCGGAGGAGGAGTGCACGCCGGTGGACATGGGCAGCTGGATCGAGCACTGGCTCGGCGGGAAGCTCTGCGTGCGCTTCGACTGGTGGTAGCGCCGCCGGGCGTTCGATCGGGTCCACCGCCGTCACCGCTGTCCGCGCACATCGGCGGCGGCGGCCGGGCCCGGCACCGAGGCGGCCGGGAGCGGGTCGTCGTCCTGGCGGGTCTGCCTCGGCCGCGCCAGCAGCGCCAGACCGCACAGCAGCCCGCCCGCACTGGCGCCCACCAGAGCGGTCACCACCGGCGACGTGGACGTCGGCTCGGTCGGCTTCACCGCCCGCGAGAACTGCACCAGCCGGACCTGGGTGTTGCTGCTGGTGTCGTCCGCGTGCCGGGTCAGTGCGCGGGAGACCGCGTTGGCCATGTCGACGGCGAGGCCGGGGCGCGAGGAGGTGGCCGAGACGGCGACCATCGGCGCGTCCGGCGAGGTCGCCGTGCGGACGCTGTGCTGCAGCGTCCGCACCGGCACGCGCGCCCACACCTGTGCGTCCCCGAGCACGGCGAGCTGCGTGGCGGCCCGGCCGTACGCCTGCGCGAAACCGAGCGCGGATTCCGGGCCGGACTTGTCGGTCGGTACGGCGATGACATAGCTGGTGGCCGTGTACTTGGGGGGTGTGACCAGGCCGTACGTGCCGCCGAGCAGGCCCCCGAGGAGGGTGCCGGCCGCGAGCACGGACCAGGACGGCAGCTTCCTGAGACGGGCCAGGGACAGGCGCTGACGGATCGGAGTGGTGGTCATGACGGGCTGGCTCCCAGAGGTGAGAGGGACGACGACGAACTGGAGAGCGCGGCCGCATACACGTCCATGAGGCGGGCTGCGCTGCGGGTGATGCTGTAGCGGTGCGTGACCTCCGGTGCCGTGCGCGGCCAGGGGCCCGCCGCGCGGACCTCGGCGATCGCGCGGGCGTACGCCTCGGCGCCGCCCCGCACCCGCCGGGCGCCGACGGCGGCCGACGGCGGCAGGTCCTCGATCGCCGGGCAGGAGGCGTAGAGCACGGGCAGACCGCACGCCAGCGCCTCCACGGCCGCGAGGCCGAAGGACTCCTCCATGGACGGGGACGCGAGCAGGTCCATCGCGGAGGTGAGCGAGGGCAGATCGGGGCCGGGGGAGCCGTCGGGGACGTAGGGGCGTTCGCCGGTGAACAGGACGCGGTGGGCCACGCCGGCCTCGTGGGCCGTGCGGCGCAGGATGGGCTCGTCGGGACCGCCGCCCACCAGCAGCAGCCAGTGGTCGTCCGGGAGCCGGGTGAGCGCGTGGACGAGGACGTCGAACCGCTTCCCCCGGGTGAGCCGGCCGACGCCGCCGATGACGTACGCGCCCTCCGGCAGGCCGAGGCGCCGGCGGGTGCGCTCGCGCCGCTCCGGGTCGAAGCGGAAGCGGTCCACGTCGATGCCGTTCGGGACGACCTCGATGCGGGGCGCGGGCACGCCCCAGCGCTTCAGTCGGTCGGCCACCGTCGCGGAGACGGCGACCGTCGACGAGCCGAGCCGCTCGCTGGCGAGGTACAGCGCGCGTACGCCTGGTGTCAGCCTGCGGCCCTCCATCTGCGAGTCGCCCAGGGAGTGTTCGGTGGCGACGACCGCGCGGACCCCGGCGAGACGTGCGGCGGGCCGGCCGTAGACGCAGGCCCGGTACAGGTGTGTGTGCACCAGGTCGTAGCGGCCTGCGCGGATCACCCGGGCCAGGCGCGGGAGGGCGGTCAGGTCGCGGTTGCCGTCCATGCCGATGTGCACGACGCGGACGCCGTCGGCGGCGAGGCCCTCGGCGACCGCACCGGGGTTGGTGAGCGTCACGACGTCGCAGTCGACGGGCAGATGGCGCAGCAGCAGGCGCAGTTGCTGTTCGGCGCCGCCGACGCCGAGGCCGGTGATGATGTGCAGAGCCTTCATCTCACAGGCCCTCCACCGGACGGCGGCGCAGCCGGTGCAGCCGGTGCTTGAGGTGCAGGCGCCAGGCCGTGTCGTTCTGGCCGACGTGCACCCGCGGCAGGGCGTGCGGACCGGTCAGCGGGCCGGGGTCGATGGCGCAGGCGTAGGCGTACCCCGCTTCCCGTACGGCCTCGACGGCGCGGGCGTCGACCGTGCCGTACGGGTAGCAGAAGCCGTCGACCCGGGCGCCGGTCAACTCTGCGATCAGCGCGCGGCTTTCGACCACCTCGGTCTTCAGGGTGAGGTCGTCCGCCTTGGTGAGGTCGACATGGGTCAGCCCGTGCGAGCCGATCTCCACGCCCGCGGCGGCCGCGCGCCGGATGCCGTCCGCGGTCAGCAGCGGCTTGCGCGGGCCGAGCGGGTCCCAGGCGTTGTCGCCGCCGAGCCGGCCGGGCAGTACGAAGAGGGTGGCGCCGCAGTTCCAACGGCGCAGCAGCGGCAGGGCGTCGGTGACGAAGTCGGCGTAGCCGTCGTCGAAGGTGAGCCCGACCAGTCTCCGCCGCTCGCCCCGGGCGCGGGCGGCGAGCAGCTCGGCCACGGACACACCGTGCAGTCCGCGCCGGTGCAGCCAGGCCAGCTGTCTGTCGAGCCGCTCGGGCGTGACCGTGATGCGGTAGGGGTCGTCCGAGCAGTCGCCCACCGAGTGGTACATCGCCACCCACGGGACCGGGCCGGGGCGCGGGGCGGGGATTCTGCCGGTGTCGAGGGAATCAGTGGAAGCGGCCATGTGTGAGCCTTCGTGTGACGGTGCGTACGGAGCGCAGTGCGGATGCGACAGGGCCTAGGGCCGAGATGAGCGGGACGAAGACGGCGGTCACGGTCAGACAGCCCGCAGCGAGGCCCGCCACCGGGGACTGGAACCGGCTTGCGACGAACGCGCCGGCTGCGGTGGCGGCGACCGCGGCGAGCACCGGCCTGCTCAGCTCGGCCAGGACCTTCGGGAGGCGGATCGAGACGCTGTGGGGGCTGCTGCGCCGGGCCGTGCGCAGGCCGGCGAGGAGCAGGGCGGCCGTGACGGTGATGCCGATGGCGTTGGCGGCGGCGATCCCCTCCACGCCCCAGGGGCGCACGGTCGCGGCGCCGATCGAGGACGTCACGGCGATGCCCACGGTCATCACGGCGACGGGGTACCAGCTGGGCCGGCCCGCCGAGAAGTACGAGCGGACCAGGGCGCCCACCAGCGTCTGGCCCAGCAGTCCGAGGGCGTACACGCGCATGACGGCCGCCGTCGCAGCGGTGTCGCCCGCGGTGAACGCGCCGCGCTGGAAGAGCAGTTCGATCATCTGCGGGGCACAGGCGATCACCGCGCACATGCCCAGCAGCACCACACAGGAGGCCAGCGCCAGATCCCGCTCCACGCGGCTGCGGGCCCGTGCGGTGTCGCCGTCCGCGAGCGCCCGCGCCACCACCGGGAAGGTCACCGTGCACAGCATCAGCGACAGCGTCATCGGGAGCTGGGCGACCTTCTGCGCGTAGTTCAGGTGCGAGATGGCCCCGGCGGGCAGGGAGGAGGCGAGGAAGCGTTCGACGAGGACCTGCGACTGGCGGCACAGCGCGAAGAGGAGTACGGCGGCGATCAGGGCGAGTTGCATCGGCCGCTCCCCGACATCGGCCCTGCCCCCGCCAGGCGTCGGCTTGCGCGAGGCCAACTGCCGCCACAGTGACGGCAGTTGCACCGCCACCATCAGACAGCCGCCCACCGCGACCCCGATCGCCGCCGAGCGCACCCCCCAGCGTTCACCGAGCAGGAACATCGCGGCGATGATGCCGGTGTTGTAGGCGACGTAGATCGCCGCGGGCGCGAGGAAGCGGCGGTGCGCCCGCAGGGCGGCGCTGCAGTACCCGGCGAGCCCGAAGGCCAGCACGCAGGTCGCCGTGAGCCGGGTGCAGTCGGCGGCGAGGCCGGGGTCGGGCAGGCCCGGCGCCAGGGCCCGGACCAGGTAGGGGGCCACACCGGCGACCAGCGCGGCCACCGCGGCCAGGGCCAGGCACAGGCGGGGCAGGGTGGCGACCACCAGAGCGCGGACGGGGTCGTCCGGGGCGCCCCGGGCGCGGCGGGCCAGCGCCATGCTGAACGCCGGGATCAGCACCAACGCCAGCCCGTCCTCGATGAGCAGCGTGGCGGCGAACTCCGGCACCGTCCACGCGACCAGGAAGGCGTCCGTGTCGCTCCCGGCACCGAACAGCCGCGCCAGCGCCTGGTCGCGCACCAGGCCGAGCAGTGAACCGGCGATGGACAGCGACGCCGTGACGAGCGCGGCCCGGGCGAGGAACCTCCGGGACGCCGAGGCCGGGCCGTCGCCGTCCCCGGCCAGGGTGGCGGCACGCGCCGCGGGTACGGTCGCCGCGCCGTCGGCTGCGGATCCGGGGCTCTGCGAGGGCGTCACCGTCATCGCGCCACGGCCTCCTCGACGCGCTCGCGCACCCCGCCCCGTGGCACGCCGTCCACGCGTTGGTCGCCGGCCAGCGCCCACCACGCCACGAGCCCCAGGGCCACAGCGGTCAGGACGGTCGAAGGGCCGCCGATGTCCCCGTACACGAAGTCGGTCAGCAGCCAGACCAGCAGCCCGCAGCCGACCAGTGCGCAGTCGAGTCCCGGTCCGCGGTCCCGGACGCGCAGCAGCCGGCGCAGGCCGCACACCAGCAACGCCAGCCAGCTCCCGGCGAGCGCGAGCAGCCCGACCAGGCCCTGCTCGCTCAGCAGCAGCAGGTACATGTTGTGCGGCGACAGCAACGGCTGCCTCTGGTACGCCGTCCCCGCGCCCGCGATCTCGCTGCCCGACGACAGCGCCAGAGTGGCGTGCCGGTCCCGGTGCTCGGGAAAGCCCTTCATTCCGACGCCCGTCAGCGGTTGCTGCCGCCACATGCCGGTCGCGGACGCCCACAGCGTGTACCGGTCGACGACGGACTGGTCGGGGGCGTCGGTGACCTGCGCGATGCTGTCGATCCGCTGCTGCAGAAGCGCCGTGCCGACGCCGAACCCGCCGACCAGGATCACGCCCGCGGCGGCCGCGGCCGCCGCCACCTTCAGCGCCCGCCGCAGCCCGGTCAGCGCCAGCTGCACGGCGCACGCCAGGGCGGTCGCGATCCAGGCGCCCCGGCTGAAGGAGAGCGCGAGCGGCAGCAGCAGGGCCAGCGCGCACCCGGCGGCGGCTGCCCGCTGCCGTACGGACGCCGGGCCCAGCGCGATCCCGGCTGCGCACACCAGGCCGAGCGAGACGACCATCGCCATGCCCATCACGTCATGCGGCCCGAACGTGCCGACCGCCCGGATGTTCTCGCCCTGGTAGGAGGCGCCGGTCCGGGTGACGTACTGGTGCACGCCCACGGCCCCCTGCCACAGCGCGAGCCCCACGAACGACCAGGCCACCAGCCGGAACCCGGCCCGGTCGCGGATCAGCAGCAGCACGGCTGCCGGGACGAGCACGAAGATCTGCAGATAACGCCCCAGGCCGGTGAGCCCGGCCTGGGGCGAGGACGCTCCCATCGCGGCGAGCGCGAGCCCCACGACCGGCAGGCCCAGCACCACGGCCGCGACGGGCGACAGCGGACGCCGCCGTTCGCGCAGGAGACGGAGCACGCAGTACACCACCGCCAGCCCGGAGACCACGTCGGCGGGCCCCGCGCCGTCCGGCGTCAGCGGCAGGGCCAGCAGCGCGGGCACGGCCACCACGGGGAGGACCGGCGTCAGCGCGGCGGCCCGGCCCGGGAGCGATGTCAGGGCGTGGCTCACGTCTCTCAGCCCCCCGTCGGGCGCACCAGGGTGGCCGCGGTGCGCAGCAGGATGCAGATGTCCTGCCACAGCGACCAGTCGTCGATGTAGGCGTTGTCGAACCGGCAGCGGTCCTCGATCGAGGTGTCACCGCGCAGCCCGTGGATCTGGGCGAGGCCGGTGATGCCGGTCCGCATGCGGTGACGGACCGCGTAACCGGGGTAGGTCTGGCTGAACTGGGCGACGAAGAAGGGGCGTTCGGGCCGCGGCCCGACCAGGCTCATGTCGCCCCGGAGCACGTTCCACAGCTGGAGCAGCTCGTCGAGGGAGGTGCGCCGCAACATACGGCAGAACCAGCGCATCTCGATCTCGTTCGCCACGCTCCACCGGGTCGCCGACTCGTGCTCGTCGACCGGGCGGTGGGTACGGAACTTCAGCAGCGTGAACGGCTTTCCGTTCTTGCCGATGCGCTCCTGCCGGAACACCACGCCGGGACCGTCGCTGATCCGCAGCGCCACCGCGCACGCCAGGAGCAGCGGACTGACCAGCAGCAACAGCGACCCCGACACGAGAATGTCGAGTGCCCGCTTGCCCACGCCGCCGCGGCGCACCGGGGACATGTCCAGACGCCGGCACGAGAACCCGGCCAGCCGCTCCCTCGTCGCGTACGACGGGGAGTCGGCGTCGACCTCCCAGACCACGCAGCCCGACTCGGCCAGCGCCCGCAGCAGCGGCCCCTGTTCGGCGCGTACGGAGGGGTGAACGGCCAGTACCGCCCGCACCCCGTTCTGGATGACCGCACGCTCGACCTCCTCACCGGTCGTCAGCACCGGCAGGCCCTCGGCGCCGTCCGGCTGCCCGGCGACCACCCCCACGGGCCGCACACCGCACCGCGGGTGGCGCAGCACGGCGGCGGCCACGCGCTGCGCGGTCGCCACCGGGCCGACGACGAGTGCGGTGTGCGGGTGGCGCAGCAGTGCGGCACGCCGCCGCCCGTGCACGGTTCCGCGCAGCACACAGCCGACCGCCGACTGCAGGGCGAGGCCCGTCAGTACGGTGCCGACGGACAACGCGTGCTCCGGCCGGTACGCCGCCGCGAGCGCCGAGAGCGCCAGCCAGGCCACCGCGATGCGGCCGCACACGGCGGGCAGTTCCTCCAGCAGCCCCGGCACCGGCGGCCGGCCGTCGCGCGGACGCAGCAGCAGCGACGCGACGACCAGCAGGGTGACGAGCAGCGGATGGCGCTGGGCCTCGGTGAGCGCCAGCGTGCCCGACAGGGCGGCGACGCCGTCCGCGACGAGCAGCGGGACCGGTGAGGCCGACCGGGCCGGGCGGCGCGGGACGGGGAACCGGAAACCGGTGGCGGTGCCGCGCGGCGGCAGGACCGAAACTGGTGAGAAACCGTGGTCCCGTGGCGGCAGGCCGGGGGAGGGCACGGTACGTTCGGCGGTCACGAGTGACTGGACTCCCTGTGCTTGGTGGGCTCGACGCACTGTGTTGTCTGGTTCGCCCCGGCGCCATGGCCCGTGCCGGGCGGCTGACCGTGCTCAGCGCCGCGGGCCTCGGTGGTCCCCCACTCTCGGCTTCGCTCGAGCGGGGGCACCCCCATGGCCGCGCGGGACGGACGCGCCCCTCGGGCGGCGGGCCAGGTGCCGAGCAGGTCGCGGTAGACGCTCGCGAGCGCCTCGGCGGTGTGCCGCACGTCGTGGGTGGACAGCACATGCCGGCGGCCGGCCTCGCCGAGCGCCGCGCGCAGCAGCGGGTCGAGCAGCAGCTCGCAGACGGCCCCGGCCAGTGCCGCCGGTTTCTCCGGCGGGACCAGGCACCGGGCGGCGAAGGAGGGCGGCAGGCTCTCGCGGGCGCCGTCGACGTCCGTGACCACCACGGGCCGCCCGCAGGCCATCGCCTCCAGCGGGGCCAGCGCCATGCCCTCCCAGCGGGACGGCAGGACGACGAGGTCGGCGGCCTGGTACCAGGGGGAGGCGTCGGTGACGGCTCCCGCGAAGAGCACGGACTCCGGGGCGCGTTCGCGCAAGCGCTCGCGGTCCGGCCCGTCGCCGACCAGGACGAGGCGGGCGTCGGGCACCCTGCGTACGACGGCGTCCCAGGCCCGCAGCAGGACGTCCTGCCCCTTCTGCCGGCACAGCCGCCCCACGCAGACCGCGAGCGGCGCCGCCGGGGGGACGTCGGCGAGCGGTGCGAGCCCGGCCCGCACGGCGCCGGCGTCGGCCGGGTGGAAGCGCTCGGGATCAATGCCGTTGGGGATGACGGTCCACCGGCCGGTGATCCCCGCACGCACGCCGGTCGCCCGCTCCGCCTCGCTCACACACACCAACCGCGCGGCCCAACGCGCCCCCCATCGCTCCCACTTGAGCGCCAGGGCCGCGGTGCCCCCGCCGACCGCCTCGAACGACCAGGCGTGCGGCTGGAAGACCGTCGGAATCCGCCCGCGCACCGCGAGCCGCCCGGCGAGCCCGGCCTTCGCGCTGTGTGCGTGCAGGAGATGGGGGCGTACCTCGTCGATGACCCGTGCGAGGTGCCGTACCTCCCGCACGAGCGACGGACCCGGCGACCGCGTCGCGTGCCAGTGCCGCACGTCCGCGCCCAGCGCCCGCAGTTGCGCGGTGAGCGGGCTGTCGGGGCAGGCCACCGTGACGTCCAGGCCGTCCGCCAGCTGAGCCCGGACCAGGTCCGTCACCACGCGCGCGACCCCGCCGTCCACCGGTTGGGTGAGGTGCAGAACCCGCAGCCGAGGGCTGATGGGTGACAGGTGCATATGCGCGGCTTCCTCGCTCACGACGGCGCTCGGGACGGGCGGCAACGGGGTCACTGCTGGGCGTCGACAGCGACGAAGAGCGCACCGGCCCACGCGGCGTCCTGCTGGGACTGGAGCCGGAAGGTCAACTGGTCACCGGCGTTCTGCAGGACTCTGCCGAGGTCGAACACATCGGAGTCGTAGCCGAGGGTGTTGGCGTGCGCGGGCACCCGCGCCGCACCCTCTCCGGGCTCACTGATCGTGGAGTTCAGGACGTCGTCCTGGGGGTTGGCGGCGTCGCCGAGGGCGATGGAGGCGGACCCGTTCGTCACGGTGAGCGAGTCGCCGGTGGTGCCGCGGTCGCCGTTGTACGCCACCAGGCCCGAGCGGCCCCCGGCGCCTGCGGCGAAGCGCAGATCGCGCAGCTGGATCTCCTGTCCCGAGCCGGACTTCAGCGGCACGAAGCCGTCCCAGACCGCGAGGTGCCGCAGCGGTTCCGCCGCGTTCTCGTACACCACCACCAGCGTCCAGCCGCCCCATGCCCCGGCCGCCGATCCGCCCATGGCCACGTTGACCTGCGCCACGGTGTACAGGCCCGACCCGCCCTCCCGCACCAGCCGCGTGACGTCCGCCGACGCCTGGAAGGCGTCCGCGCCGTCCGCCACGCGGTGTCCGACGACCGTGTCCGCGAGGAGCTCCTGGTACTCACCGCCGGGTTCGGCGATCAGCACGCGTCCGTTGTCCTCCGGCGGCTTCTGTTCGCCGACGCGCAGGTTTCCGCCCCAGTACAGGCGCGCGTACGTCACTCGGGAGCCGGAGGGGAGGCGGACCTCAGCGCGGGAGGAGTTGTAGGTGTTCGGGTCGCGGTCGACGTCGATGTAGAACATGTCGAAGTCGCCGTTCGCCCCCTGCCTGCCCCCCTGCACGTCCGGGCACGAAGGTGCCGTGCTCTGCCTGCAGGTGATGGAGGAGTTGGCCGCGCGCACGATGCCGCCGTGCTGGTGTGCGCGGTACCGCTGGGCGAACGCGAGGCTCTCCGCCTCCGGTGCGGGGGCGGCAGCCAGGGAGCTGCCGGGTGTCCACATCGCGGCGAGGGCGAGAACGCCGACCGTCGCATGGCGAAGCAGCGGACCCAGGGAATGACGCATGACCGTCGGTGCCCTTTCGGAACAGGTGGCGGTGGCAGCAGCGACACGAGTGCGATGTGTCCGCCCGGAGGGGTGTGATCGGGAGGTGCGTCACTCTAGTCGCTAACCGGACAAATATGGTGAAAGACGACACTGGTGATCACGCTATTGGCGGCGTAACTCCCAGGAGCACGGCCCGTGCCGTTCCGCCGAACGAGGACCGGGGCGCAATCGGGCTGACGTACCGTCTGATCAGGCAGAACGTGGCAACGGGGGAGACGCGGGAGCGCGGAAAGCCTGTGATCGGTTGCGGGAGACCATGGGTGATCTGACGGTGGGCTCAGGATCCAACGCCCGTCGAAAGGAACCCCCCATGCGTGCTCTGCCCGCACGGTGCATGGCGTCCAGCGCACTGTGCGCCGCCCTCCTGGTCGGGATCACCGGCCCCGTCGCCATGGCGGACGACTCGGCCCGCGAGCGAAGCCGTACGGCGTCGCCCGATATGCGGCTCCCCGGCGCGGACACGCTGCACGCGCAGGTCAGACAGCTCAACGCCTTCGGCAGCGAGTTCGCGCCGGTCACCGACCTGCTGAACGCCGTACTCAAGGCGGACGACCGCCAACTGTCCGCCGCCAAGGCCGGGAAACTGGGCGACGCCGCGAAGGCCGCCCTGGCCAAGGCGGCCGCCAAGGCTCCGGCGACGGGCGTGCTGCCGCGTGACACCGACCTCACGAGCGACGAGCTGGACGCCCTGGAGGAAGCCATCGACAGTCTCGTGGAGGCGGCGACCACCTCCGATGACGAAAGCCAGGTGCTTCTGTCGGTCGACGACCTGCTGAACGAGGTGTGGAGCCTCATCGACGGATTGCTCGGCACCGGCCTGCCCATTCTGACGTCGCTGCCCAGCACGTCGACATCGACGACGGCGCCACCGGCATCGGCCGTCACGCTCCCCGACATCACCTCGACGCAGACCCAGACGGTGCTGTTGACGGTCCCGTGAGCGCACGTGCGAGATCTCGGCCTTTCAGAGATCTCATATGAGGACTTGCAATCTTCGGCACCTCTGGTTTCCGCCCAGACCACAGCTCGTTAGGCACGGCGACAGAGATCCCCTCCGGCAACCTGCGTTGCCGAAGAAAGGAACACGATGAAGTCCCTGAAGGCTGCCGCCGTCGTTGCCGGGTCCTTGATCGCCGCCGGTGCCGCCACTCCTGCGTACGCCAACAACACCCCGTACCAGGCACCCACCGGCCACAGCGCCCCCGACATGGCGCCGGCTGCCCCGGCCGCTCCGTACCAGGCGCCGGCTGCGCAGAGTGCTCCGGCCCAGGCGCCGGCCGGCCCGACCGTTTCGTACCAGGCGCCGGCTGCGCAGAGTGCTCCGGCCCAGGCGCCGGCTGCCCCGGCTGCTTCGTACCAGGCGCCGGCTGCCCCGGCCGCTCCGTACCAGGCGCCGGCTGCGCAGAGTGCTCCGGCCCAGGCGCCGGCCGGCCCGACCGTTTCGTACCAGGCGCCGGCTGCGCAGAGTGCTCCGGCCCAGGCGCCGGCTGCCCCGGCTGCTTCGTACCAGGCGCCGGCTGCCCCGGCCGCTCCGTACCAGGCGCCGGCTGCGCAGAGTGCTCCGGCCCAGGCGCCGGCCGGCCCGACCGTTTCGTACCAGGCGCCGGCTGCGCAGAGTGCTCCGGCCCAGGCGCCG
>NZ_JBQQCE010000020.1:0-40097 GCF_052245645.1 Streptomyces sp. KR55
CGTGCGGGAGGACGCGGTCGACGCCGTCGGCCGGCGCGGCGTCGCGATCACCCGCGAGGACCCCGACAACCCCTCGCGCGACGAGTGGATCTTCGACGCGCGGACCCACGAGTTCCTCGGCGAGCGCAGCGTGGCCACCGAGGACTACTCCAACATCGAGGAGGGCACCGTCACCAGCAACACCGCCGTCCTGCGCCGGGCCGTCGTGGACAGGCCGGGCGAGCGCCCGTAACACGTGCGCAGCCCGGCGTAACGGGTCAGGCTGGTGCCATGACCGGTTCCATCGAACAGGGCATCAGCCAGACCCACGGGAACACGCACATCCTGCACTTCCTGGTGCGTCTTCCCCGGCCCATGGAACAGGTCTGGCCCGCACTGGCCACGAGCGACGGGCTCGCGGCCTGGTTCACCCCGGCCGACGTGCTCGAACCCCGCCTCGGCGGCACGGTCACCCTGCGTGACGTCGGCTCCGGACACGTGACCGCCTGGGACGTGGACCGGGTCGCCGAGTACACGGTGGAGGACGGTGGCCGGATCCGCTTCCACCTGGAGCGCGACGGAGACGAGGGCAGCGCCCTGCGGTTCACCCACGAGTTCGAGGGCGAGCAGGAGTCGGAGCCGCGCTGGCGCGCCCGATTCGAACGTCTGATCGCATTCCTGGAGGCCGGCGCCCCGTAGCAGGCCGACGGCTCACTCACCGATGTCCTCGTTCCACAGAGCCGAGTGCGTGGCGATGAAGGCGCGCATCATCGCCACGCACTCGGGATCGTCGACGAGCACGATCTTCACGCCGTGCTCCGCCAGCCAGTCGTGCCCGCCATGAAAGGTGACGGCCTCGCCGATCACCACCCGCGAGATCCCGAACTGCCGGACCAGGCCGGAGCAGTACCAGCACGGGGAGAGCGTCGTCACCATCGTCGTACCGCGGTAGGAGCGCTGCCGCCCGGCGTTGCGGAACGCGGCCGTCTCCGCGTGCATCGAGGGGTCGTCGTCCTGGACGCGCCGGTTGTGGCCGCGGCCGAGCAGAGTGCCGTCGGGGGCGTACAGCGCGGCGCCGATCGGGATGCCGCCCTCGGCCAGCCCGGCGCGGGCCTCGGCGACGGCGGTGGCGAGCCATGCGCGGGACTGTGCCTGATCCATACGTCCACTCTGCTGGCGCGCAGGCACCGGGGCAACGTGCCCGAGGCGGCCCCGACGGTCACCCCCTTACCGGGGTGGTGTTACTGGCGTTCCAGCACCGCGTAGTCCACGAAGCTGCGGCGGTATCGGGTGTGGCGGGTTTCCTGGGTGTGCCTGCGCTGCCACTCCTCCACCTCCGCCGGGGCGAGGCGCGGCCCCGACCTCGCCCCGCAGTCGGCTTCCTCACCCGAGACACACCGCGCCTCGTACTCCGGCTCCGCAGACGGTCCTGGAACATCGAGTACGGCACGTAACGGAACACCCGGCGCCGGACGCCCTCCGGGTGCGCCTGCGCCTGATGTCGGCGCAGCAGTACGTCCGCGTCCGTCTCCGAGCTCCCGTCCGACCGGGCCCGCGCCTCCTCCCGCAACGCCGCCAACTCCGCGCACGACGCACACCCGGGGACCGGCACCGGCGGACATGCCGCCGAAACGCCGTTCTCTGAGCGGTGGTTGGCCGCCCGCACGTTCGCGCTCAGCCGTTCCTCCGGCGTCGCCGTGCGGATGCGCGTCGGGTCCGCCTGCCACTCCCGGCCGCCGCCGACGGGGCGCAGCATCGCGTACGGGCCCGCCTTGCCGCGGTACTCGCCGACCCTGTCCGACCGGGGGTCGTAGACGAATGTCCCTGTCTCGAACTGCTCAACCATGTCCACTCCGAGCACGCTTCATTACGCTGGGTGTATCGAGCGTCGCCCAGGGGAACCGTCCGCATCAATGCATCACGTGTGCCACGCGGCACTGTCACGGAGGGGGAACCTGTGACCCAACGCAACGCCGACTCAATGGCAGGGGTCAGCAACGCCGCGCTGTTCGGCGAGTTACTACGGCACTTCCGCGAGGCCGCGTTTCTCACGCAGGAGGCGCTGGCGAGCCAGATCCCCTGCGACCGGTCGCTTGTGGCGCGGGTGGAGGCGGGGACGAGGGTTCCGCAGGACGCGTTCGCGAAGAAGTGCGATGAAGTGCTGGGCACGAGTGGGGCGTTGCTGCGGCTGTGGGGGCGGATCGATTGGTATCCGCAGGTGGAGCATCCGGATTGGTTCGAGCGGCGCGTCCGCATGGATGCCGAGGCCATTGCTGTGCTTGCATACCAGGCTCACGTCATGCCGGGCCTGTTGCAGACAGAGGACTACGCACGAGCCCTGTTCTCCCGTCACATTGTGAGCGCTGACGAGGTAGAGGAGCGCGTCAAGGCCCGGCTGAGCCGACAACAGCGCTTTCTCGCCCCAGACGGTCCCCTGTTCGTCGCGGTGCTGGACGAGAGCTGCCTGCGCACAATGGTGGGCAGTAAGGCGATCATGCAGGAGCAGTTCGCCCACCTACTGGACGCGGGTCGGCGTCCCAACATCCGAATTCAGGTGGTGCCCGCCCATGACCCCGACATCGACCGCCCCAACACTTCCATGTCGTTGATCACGCTGCCGGACGGACACCAGTGGGTGTACTCAGAGTCGCTGGACCGTGGTCACTTCAACGACAATCCGGCCCTCTTCGCCCGCCATCGCCAGACCTATGATGTGCTCAGGGCTGATGCTCTGTCGGCCCGCGAATCAGCTGCTCTGATCAGCGACTTGATGGAGAGGTACGAGCACTATGAACAGTCAGGATCTCAGCGCGGCGATCTGGATCAAGAGCAGCTACAGCGGAACAAACGGCGGCGACTGCATAGAAATCGCCCCCGCTATCCCCGCCGTCGTCCCCATCCGCGACAGCAAGAACCCTGACGGCCCCGTCCTCGTCGTCCGCCGCGAGGCGTGGTCCGCGTTCACCGCGACTCTGCGCTGATCGACCGCCAGATCCGTTCCGGCAGGACACGCGCCGCCTCGTCGAGGTCGACGTCGCCGACGGCCAGCCAACGGCGGGCGGTGCCGATGACGGGGCCGAGGACGAGGCTCTCGATCAGTGCCGGCGGCAGGGGCGCGATCTCGCCCTTCTCGACGTACAGGCCGATCCAGTCCGACAGCGGCGACAGCCTGGCCTCCTGGGCGTCGCGGAGTTGTCTGGCCTGCGTCATTCCGAGGCGGTCGGCGCGGGAGGAGTGCAGCAGCATGCCTACTTCCCGGTGCTCCTGGATGAAGCCCAGGTAGGTCCTCACGATGGCGCGGACACCGGTCCGGGCGCTGCGGGAACGTTTCAGGGCGATGACCATCTCGCCCAGCAGCCGTTCCAGCCAGCGCATCAGCAGGGCGTTGACGAGGCCGTCGATGCTGCCGAAGTGGTGGTAGAGGCTGCCCAGGCTGACCCCGCTGGCCTTGGTGACGGCGCTGACCGTCAGGCCCTGCTCACCCGACTCGGCGTACACGCGCAGCGCGGCGTCCAGGAGTAGTTCGGCGGTGGCCTCGCCACGTTGCTGCTTGGGGCTCATACGGCCAGCGTAGATCACCTTCTCCGGCATGCGGGTTCGGTGAATGTCTGGAGTGACTTTCTAGAAAGACATTCCAGAACGATGAGCTGATGCTCCACACTTGTCCGCATCGCCTCACGACTTGGAGCCGCCGGTGCCGTCCTCGCCCAAGACCCCCTCCGCTCCCGTTCCGTCGCGCGGCTCCCGATGGCTGGGGGCGTTAGGAGCCGCTGCAGCGACCGTATTACTGGTGACGTCGACCAGCGGATGCGCCGCCGGCGACAACGCCGGCGACTCCTCCGCCTACGCGAGCAGCTCGGCGCCCTACGACTCCAGCACCGAGGACCCGTACACGGAGGACGAGTACACCGAGGACGAGCCAACCGAGGACGAGTACACCGACGAGCCGTACACGGAAGACCCGTACACCGAAGAAGACCCCTCCGCCGACGACCCCTACGGCACCGAGACCGAGGCCCCCGACCCGTACGAGTCCGGCACCTGCCTCAACGGAACGCTGCCCAACTCCACCACCGCACAGGAGGTCAGCGACGTAGAGGAGGTCTCCTGCTCGGCATCCGACGCCCACTACCAGGTGATCGAGACGATCCCCTTCACCTCGGACATGAGCCGCTGCAACAGCAACCCCAGGACGGAGTACGCCTTCTCCTCCCGGTACACCCTCAACGGCGCGACCATCAACGAGTACGTGTACTGCCTGATCGGCCTCGGCTCGTACGCGCAGTACTGACACTCAGCCTCAGCTGTCGTCGCCGTCCTTCTTCTTGTCCCGGTCCTCCCGGTCCTCCCGGTCCTCCCGGTCCTCGTCGGAAAGGGACTTCAGGAACTCCGGGTTGTCGTCCGGCGCGACCCACTGCTGCCGGCGTCCGCCGGCCGCCCAGCCGCCGGGGCGGCCCGGGCCGGCCGGGTGGCGCTTTTTGCCCGCGATCAGCCAGGAGATCGACCCGACGAGCGGGAACAGCAGCACGAGGATCGCCCACAGCGGCTTGGGCATGTGCCGGATGTCCTTCTCGTCGGTGCTGATGCAGTCGATGAACGCATACACGCTCAGTGCCAGCGGCACCACGAACATCAGGATCCGGAGCATCAGCACTCCCTTTGTGGAACGGTGGTCGGGAGCCGCGCGTACGGCCCCCGTGACGGGGCCAGGGTAGCCCCTCGGGGATACTTGGCCCCATGGCATACGACGATCTTCGCTCCCTGCTCAGGGCACTGGAGCGCGAGGGGGACCTGAAGCGCATCAAGGTGGAGGTCGACCCGTATCTGGAGATCGGGGAGATCGTCGACCGGGTGCAGAAGGCGGGCGGTCCCGCGCTGCTCTTCGAGAAGGTGAAGGGGTCGTCGATGCCCCTCGCCATGAACGTCTTCGGGACCGACCGCCGGCTGCTGAAGGCCCTGGGCCTGAAGTCGTACGGCGAGATCAGCGACAAGATCGGCGGGCTGCTGAAGCCGGAGCTGCCGCACGGGTTCGTCGGTGTGCGCGAGGCCTTCGGCAAGCTCGGCGCAATGACCCACGTACCGCCGAAGAAGGTCAAATCCGACAACGCGCCCGTCCAGGAAGTGGTGCTGCGCGGCGACGACGTCGACCTCGACGCGCTCCCCGCCCTCTTCACCTGGCCGCAGGACGGCGGCTCCTTCTTCAACCTGGGGCTGACCCACACCAAGGACCCGGAGACCGGGATCCGCAACCTCGGCCTGTACCGCCTCCAGCGCCACGACAAGCGCACCATCGGCATGCACTGGCAGATCCACAAGGACAGCCGCAACCACTACCAGGTCGCCGCGAGGCGAGGCGAGCGGCTCCCGGTCGCGATCGCCTTCGGCTGCCCGCCCGCCGTCACCTACGCCTCCACCGCCCCCCTCCCCGGCGACATCGACGAGTACCTCTTCGCCGGGTTCATCGCGGGCAAGCGGATCGAGATGGTCGACTGCAAGACCGTGCCGCTCCAGGTGCCGGCGCAGGCGGAGGTCGTCATCGAGGGCTGGCTGGAGCCCGGTGAGATGCTGCCCGAGGGCCCGTTCGGCGACCACACCGGCTTCTACACGCCGCAGGAGCCGTTCCCGGCGCTGAAGATCGACTGCGTGACGATGCGGAAACGGCCCCTCCTGCAGTCGATCGTCGTAGGCCGCCCCCCGACGGAGGACGGACCCCTCGGCCGTGCGACCGAGCGTTTCTTCCTCCCCCTGCTGAAGATCATCATCCCGGACATCGTGGACTACCACCTGCCCGAGGCAGGCGGTTTCCACAACTGCGCGATCGTGTCGATCGACAAGAAGTACCCCAAGCACGCGCAGAAGGTGATGCACGCGGTCTGGGGTGCGCACATGATGTCCCTGACCAAACTGATCGTGGTCGTCGACGCCGACTGTGACGTCCATGATCTGCACGAGGTCGCCTGGCGGGCCCTCGGCAACACGGACTACGCCCGCGACCTCACGGTCGTCGAAGGCCCCGTCGACCATCTCGACCACGCCTCCTACCAGCAGTTCTGGGGCGGCAAGGCGGGCATCGACGCGACGAAGAAGTGGCCCGAGGAGGGCTACACGCGCGACGGCGGCTGGCCGGACATGGTGCTGTCCGACCCCGATACGGCGGCGAAGGTCGACCGCCGCTGGAAGGAGTACGGACTGTGAGTTCGGCTTCCGCGGCGCTCCCGCAGCCGGGGCGCACGAAGGCGTTCCTGCGCCTGGTGATGATCGAGCACTCCGTCTTCGCGCTTCCCTTCGCCTACATCGCCGCTCTCACCGCGATGTACGAGTGGGACAGGAACATCCACTGGGGACGGCTGTTCCTCGTCACGCTCGCGATGGTGGGCCTGCGCACCTTCGCGATGGCCGTCAACCGGATCATCGACCGCGAGATCGACGCGCGGAACCCCCGAACGGCCCACCGTGAGCTGGTGACGGGCGCGATGTCGGTACGGCACGCCTGGACCGGCGCCCTCATCGCCCTGGTGGTCTTCCTCGGTGCGGCGGCCCTGCTCAACCCCCTCTGCCTGGCCCTGGCCCCCGTCGCGGTGATCCCGATGGTGGTCTACCCGTACGGCAAACGGTTCACGAACTTCCCCCAGGCCATCCTCGGTCTCGCCCAGGCCATGGGCCCGGTCGGCGGCTGGCTGGCCATCACCGGCGAGTGGTCCTGGGAGGCGGTGATCCTGGGCCTGGCCGTCGGCATCTGGATCGGCGGCTTCGACCTGATCTACGCCTGCCAGGACGTCGAGACCGACCGCGAGGTCGGCGTCATGTCGGTCCCGGCCCGCTTCGGGATCCCGGCGGCGATCTGGGGGGCGCGGGTCTGCCACGCCGTGACGACGGCGCTGTTCGTCTGGTACGCCGTGGTGACCGACGCGGGCACGTTCTTCTGGCTGGGCCTGCTGATCGTCGCCGGCGCGTTCCTGTACGAGCACACCATCGTCCGCCCGCACGACCTGTCCCGCCTGAACCGCGCGTTCTTCAGCGTCAACGGGTTCATCGGCATTGCCCTCTTCGTGTGCGCGCTGCTGGATCTCCTGGTCCGGGGTCTGACGGTGTGAACAGCGTTCGGCCTGCCATCGAGGGCAGGACCCCGGAGGCACCCCACCGGTCCTGAAGACCTTTCCGTCCACCGGTACGCTCAAGGTGTGAACGCAGGAGAAACGCAGCGCGTGCCTTGGATCGTGGGGGTGTCCGGGGCGTCCGGTACGCCCTATGCCGCCGCTGTGCTGCGGGCGCTGCTGGATGCGGGGGAGAGCGTCGACCTGGTCATCAGCAGGGCCTCTCGGCTCACGCTGCTCGACGAGACCGGCCTGCCCTTCCGGGACGCGCACTGGCAGGACGACCTGCGGGAATGGCTCGCGCGAGGGGCCGACGGGAAACCGGACGCCTTCGCCGTGGACATCTCGGGCGTACGGCACTGGAGTGCCGGGGACCTGGCCGCCGGGCCGTCCTCGGGGTCGTACCCCACGAAGGGCATGCTCATCGTCCCCGCCTCCACGGCCTGCGTCGCCGGTGTCGCGCTCGGGCTGTCCAAGGACCTCCTCCAGCGGGCGGCGAGCGTGACGCTCAAGGAGCGCCGGGCCCTCGTCGTCGCCGTACGGGAGACGCCGTTGAACGGGCAGACCCTGCGGCACCTCGTCGCCCTGGACGACGCGGGCGCCACCGTCGTGCCGGCCTCGCCGGCCTTCTACGCGGGCGCCACCCACATCCAGGACCTCGTCGACTTCGTCGCCGGACGTGTCCTCGACGCGGCGGGCGTCCCGCACACGCTCTACCGCCGCTGGAAGGGCGAACTGGGCGGCGGGTCCCGCACCACCTAACGCCTGATCAACTCCAGGAACTCGTCAGACTCTTCAGCGGAAGGCTTCGATCGCATGGACGCCGTGGACAGGCAGCTCATCCAGGCCCTGAGGGAGAACGGCCGGGCCTCCTACGCGGAGCTGGGGCGCCTCGTCGGCCTGTCGGGCCCCAGCGTCACCGACCGCATCAACCGGCTGGAGGCGGCCGGTGTCATCACCGGCTACCGCGCCACCGTGAACGCCGCCTCGCTCGGTCTCGGCGTCACCGCCCTGATCGGCATCTCGCTCTCCGACGCCGCCGACCACGAGGACGTGGCACGCCGGCTGAAGGACCTGCCGGAGATCGAGGACTGCTGGTTCATCGCCGGCGACGACTCCTTCATGCTCAAGGTGCGTGCGACGGACGTCGACGGGCTGGAGAGGATCATCCGACGGCTGAGCGGGACCAAGGGCGTGTCCAGGACCCGTACCACCATCGTGCTCTCCACCAAGTGGGAGAACCGGGTGGGCGAGCTGCCGGAAGAGGTGTAGGCGCGCAGCGCCGCATGGGGGCATCTCCCGCCCGAAGGGCGGGGGGTACGGTTGGGCGAGTTGTCGTGGAAAGGGCGAACGTATGGACGTCGGGCTCAAGCGCGAGCTGGAGGAGAAGGTCCGCTCCGGTGAGCGGCTGACCCGCGAGGACGGCATCGCACTGTACGAGTCGGACGACCTCGCCTGGCTCGGCGGACTCGCCCACGAGGTGCGGACGCGGAAGAACGGCGACGTCGTGCACTTCAACGTCAACCGGCACCTCAACATGACGAACGTGTGCACCGCGTCCTGCGCCTACTGCTCCTTCCAGCGCAAGCCGGGCGAGAAGGACGCGTACACGATGCGCATCGAGGAGGCCGTCAAGCTCGCCAAGGCGATGGAGGGCGAGAACCTCACCGAGCTGCACATCGTCAACGGGCTGCACCCCAACCTGCCGTGGCGCTACTACCCGCGCTCCCTGCGCGAGCTGAAGGCGGCCCTGCCGAACGTCTCCCTGAAGGCCTTCACGGCCACGGAGATCCACCACTTCGAGACCATCTCGGGGCTCAGCGCCTCCGAGATCCTGGACGAGCTGATCGACGCCGGCCTGGAGTCCCTCACCGGCGGCGGTGCCGAGATCTTCGACTGGGAGGTCCGGCAGCACATCGTGGATCACCGGACCCACTGGGAGGACTGGTCCCGTATCCACCGGCTGGCGCACGAAAAGGGTCTCAAGACCCCCTGCACCATGCTGTACGGCCACATCGAGGAGCCGAGGCATCGGGTCGACCATGTCCTCCGCCTCCGTGAGCTGCAGGACGAGACCGGCGGCTTCCAGGTCTTCATCCCGCTGCGCTACCAGCACGACTTCGTCGACATGAAGGACGGGAAGGTACGCAACCGGCTGCAGGCCAGGACCGCGATGGCGACCCCCGCCGAGGCCCTGAAGACCTTCGCCGTCTCCCGGCTGCTGTTCGACAACGTCCCGCACGTCAAGGTCTTCTGGGTCATGCACGGCCTGCAGACCGCCCAGCTCGCCCTCCAGCACGGCGCCGACGACATGGACGGCTCGGTCGTCGAGTACAAGATCACGCACGATGCCGACAACTACGGCACCCCGAACAAGCTGACCCGCGACGACCTGCTGGACCTGATCCGCGACGCGGGCTTCCGCCCGGTGGAGCGGAACACGCGGTACGAGATCATCCGCGAGTACGAGGGCGCCGACCCGGCGCGCCGGGAGTCACCGCAGCCGATGCGGGTGTGAGGGGGGCGCCCCTGGGCTGGGACACTCCCGCAACCAGGGGTACCCGGGCTCCATGGTGAGCACAAAGGCCCCCGAGGATGCCTACACAGCCGCCCCCTTCGTCCCCGAACGTGCCGGCCTCCCCGCCCTGCGCCGGGCCGCCGCCGGTTGCCGGGGCTGCCCGCTGCACCGGGACGCCACGCAGACCGTGTTCGGCGCCGGGGCCGAGGATGCCCGGGTGATGCTCGTAGGCGAGCAACCCGGCGACCAGGAGGACCGGCAGGGCAAGCCGTTCGTCGGTCCCGCCGGCCGCCTACTGGACCGCGCGCTGCATGAGGCCGGCATAGACCCAGCGGACGCGTACGTCACCAATGCCGTGAAGCACTTCAAGTTCACCCAGGCCGAGCCCCGCAAGCGCCGTATCCACAAGACGCCGACCCTCCGGGAGATGACCGCGTGCGGCCCCTGGCTGGCCGCCGAGCTGGCCGTCGTGGAGCCCGAGCTGATCGTGATCCTGGGCGCGACCGCGGGGAAGGCGCTGCTGGGCTCGTCGTTCCGGGTCGGGGAGGTACGAGGGGCGCTGCTGGAGCGCGAGATCCACGGCCGGCCGGAGAAGCTGGTGGCGACGGTGCATCCGTCGTCGGTGCTGCGGGCGCAGGACGACAAGGACCGGAAGGCCGCGTACGAGGGGCTGGTCGCTGATCTGAAAGTGGCGGCGCGAGCGCTGTCGTAATAGCTACTATGGCGCCGTGTCCCTTACTGTCACACTCGACCCCGCCGTCGACCCCGCCCTCCACGACGGCATCCTCGACCTCTGGACCGATGTGTCCAACGCGGGCGGAGCCGTCGGCTTCGTCCCCCCGGTGAGCCGGGAGGCGATTCGGCCGGAGCTGGTGAAGCAGCTGGTCGCCCTCAGTGAGGGCCGGGCCCGGCTGCTCGTCGGGCACGACGAGGGCGGGCGGGTGGCCGCGACCGCGTTCCTCACCTTCAACACGCACCGGCTCATGACGCACTGGCTGTGGCTGTACACGGTGATGGTGCATCCGCGCCACCAGGGCAAGGGCTACGGCCGTGACCTGCTGGCCGCCGCCGCGGACGCGGCCCGTACGCTCGACGGGATCGAGGCGATACGGCTCACCTGCCGGGGCGGGCTGGGCCTGGAGCGGTTCTACGGCTCCTGCGGCTACAAGGAGGTCGGCCGCGTGCCCGGCGCCATCCGGGTGGGGCCGGGGGACGACCGGGACGACATCACGATGCTGCTGCCTCTGGCCTGACCGTACGCACCCCCTTCCAAGATCGGCGCAGTGGCGTGCTTCACTGGAGGGTGCCCTTTGGTGACGTTCGGGAACGGAAGAGTGGATTGAGATGCTCCGCTACACACTGATGCGCCTCGGAATCTTCGCAGGCTGCTTCGTGGTCGTCTGGGGCCTCGTCTACTCCGGCCTCGCCCCGCGCGGACTGGGCGCCTCCAACGGCATCTGGGTCCTGCTGCTCGCCCTCCTCCTCTCCGCGCCGATCAGCTTCGTGGTGCTGCGCAAGGAGCGGGACCGGGCCTCCGTCCGGATCGTGCAGAAGGTCGACCGGGTGAAGGCCAACCTGGAGGCCAACCGCAGCCAGGAGGACGCCGCCGACGACTCGGCCCGGGCGCAGGGGCAGACGTCGTAAGGTCCGTCACACGCCTGCAGGTGCCCCGGTTTCCGGACCCCGGAAACCGGGGCGCTTTGCGTTGTTCGGGGCATAGTCGTCTCCTGCCTCTCAAAGCCAGGCTTTGAGGTCCCCAAACTTCAGGTGTTACGGTCTCCAGCATGGAGTCCGCAGCTGTGTCCGCCACGCCCCGGAGCGTTCCGCTCGTGGGGCGTCTGCACGTGGACCTCTGCCGGTGCGCGTCCGCGACCTGTCGCCTCTGACGTCCTGCGACCCTCGCGCCTTACGCCAGTCCCCTCACGTCAGCCCCTGCGCATCCCCAACGGAGCATGTCCGTGTCCGCGAACACGAAGTCCTTCAAGCTGCCCTTCTGGGCCCAGATAATCGCCGGTCTCGTCCTCGGCGTCCTGCTCGGCTGGATAGCCAGAAGCCAGGACCTGTCCTGGCTCGTCACCACCCTCGAGAAGGTCGGCGACACCTTCATCGGGCTGCTGAAGCTCGCCGTCGCCCCGCTCGTCTTCTTCGCGATCCTCGTGTCGATCACCAACCTGCGGAAGGTGAACAACGCGGCCCGTCTGGCCTCGCGCACCCTCCTCTGGTTCATGATCACGTCGCTGATCGCGGTGGCCGTCGGCATCGTCATCGGCCTGGTCACCAACCCGGGTGCCGGCACCGGCCTCACCCCGCAGGACGGCGCGAAGCCCGAGAGCACCGGTTCCTGGATCGACTTCCTGACCGGCATCGTGCCGACCGATGTGATCACCCCGTTCACCGAGCTGAACGTGCTGCAGATCGTCTTCATGGCCGCCGTCGCCGGTATCGCCGCCCTCCAGCTCGGCGAGAAGGCCCAGCCGATCCTCACCCTGAGCGAGTCCGTCCTCGAACTCCTCCAGAAGGCCCTGTGGTGGGTCATCCGCCTCGCCCCGCTCGGCACCGTCGGCCTCATCGGCAACGCCATCGCCACCTACGGCTGGGACCTGATCGGCCAGTACGCCACCTTCACCGCCGACATCTACGTCGGCTGCGCGATCGTGCTGTTCGTGGTCTACCCGGTGCTGCTGGCGACCGTCGCCAAGGCCAGTCCGCTGCAGTTCTTCAAGGGCGCCTGGCCGGCCATCCAGCTGGCCTTCGTCTCCCGGTCGTCGGTGGGCACGATGCCGCTGACCCAGAAGGTCACCGAACGCCTCGGCGTCCCCAAGGAGTACGCGTCCTTCGCCGTGCCGTTCGGCGCCACGACCAAGATGGACGGCTGCGCCGCCATCTACCCGGCGATCGCCGCGATCTTCGTCGCGCAGATCTTCGACATCCAGCTGGGCGTCGGTGACTACCTGCTGATCGCGTTCGTCTCGGTGGTCGGCTCCGCCGCCACGGCGGGCCTGACCGGCGCCACGGTGATGCTGACCCTCACCCTGTCCACCCTCGGCCTGCCCATGGAAGGCGTCGGTCTGCTCCTGGCCATCGACCCGATCCTGGACATGATGCGGACCGCGACCAACGTCGCCGGACAAGTTGTATGCCCGTTGCTGGTGGCGTCGCGAGAGAAGATCTTGGACCGCGACAAGTACAACAGCGTCTCAACGGCCCCTGTCGACGCGGACGAACCCCAGGTGATGGCTGCCGCCGCCTGATAGCGGACGGTGCGGCAGTCTCATCGCGCCATTGATCCGGGCCTCGTTCCTCGACGGAACGGGGCCCGGCTGTTCGATGGGCTGGATCAGAACGGAAGCTCCGGCTTGGCTGCGCCTCGCTTGATGGTCATGACCTGTTCGTGGAAGTCGCGCGTGGCGGTTTCGCGCGGGTACCTGGCGCGTAGCTCCTTGTCCAACTCGTCGGCGACTAAAAGCAGGGACGGAAGGGACTTGCGGTCGGCTTCCAGAGCCGTGGTACCCATGCCGATGGCTTCTTCGATCTCGCCCATGCGGGCGGCGGCGACTCCGAGGGTGAGGCGGGCCTCTGCTGCGCGCATGGGTGAGATCTCAGTGCCGTCGGGGCCGGTGCTGATGCGGATCACTGACCGGGCGTGGGCGGCGGCGCGCTCGTCGTCCCCGAGGAGACGGTAGGCGTCCATCTCGTAGAAGTCCCACTTGTCGGGGTCGATGATGAAGTGGTGTTCAGGGTGGTCGGGCTTGGGGAGCCGGTCCAGCCTCGCGCGTCCGGCGTCAAGGGACTCGCGGACGAGGCGGCCGTCTCCCATGCGTGCTGCGGCGCGTGCCTTGTGAGCGTAGAGCTGGACGCCGACCGAGTGTGTCTGGTCGGCCACGTGTCCGGCTTCGACGGCGTTGAGCATGTCTTGCCAACGGCTCTGGGTGAGGGCAAACCAGGCCTCGATCTCCCATGCCCAAGCCATGATCTCGCCGTGCCCGGCCTCTTCGCCGATCCGCAGTGCGGCGGCCTTGCTGAGGTTGGCGGCCTCGCGCTGGCCCCGGTCGTACTGGACGCACGCATTCAGCAGGAACAGCCATCCGGTGTCGACCAGTAGTTCTCGATGCTGCCGCAGGGTCATCCGGCCTTCGAGCTGTTTGGTGACGTACTGCAAGCCGTTGCGGGTGCGCTCGTGTAGGTAATCGGCGTTGGCATACGGGTAGGCGCGGGCGAGTTGGTCAATGCCTTGCTCGATCGACTCCAGGGCCGCGCTGTTGATGCTGGACATCTCCGTGCGTCGCAACATCTCCGCGATGTCCCATATGCCTGCCCCACCCTGCGCGATCAGGGTGCTTGGGTCTTCCACCTGGGTGGTTCTCGCCGGTCGTTCCAACTCCCATGGGCGTGGGGCGAGTCCTGCGAGATGACCGGGGATGCGTAGGCCGTCCACCACTTCCAGGATCTTGTGGAACTGGGTGATCCGTGGGCGGACGCCCTTGCCGTCGGTCTCTGGTCGGGCCATCTTGCCGATGTGCTCGCGCTTGTAACCGACGGCCTCGGCGATCTTGGCGTAGCTGATGTTTCCGTGGATCTTGGCCAGTCTGAAGACTTCGCCGAAGTCGTGGTTGGCGATCGCCGACCGCACGTCTGCGCGTTCCAGAACGTGAGGCGGGAGAGCTGCCGGTGTCGGTGCAGCTGTGGTCATCTCACTTCCCCATTTGTGATTGACCCAACGTCTGATCCTGTTTGATCCGCTCTTTCGATCTTCGCGCCCTGTCCGTCTCGCGAGTGTACCCATGAGGGGGGTCCCCAAGAGGGGGGAGCGACAGCCGGTACGCGGGGTGCACTCTCGGGTCCCCTGCCGGGAGAGACTCGGCGGGCGTGACCTGAGACGGGACCATGTCATGGACGCGAGTAGAACGCGGCGGCATGAGCACGTGGTGAAGGAGCTGGACGCATACGCTCACTGGTTCGCGGCGCCCGATCCGTCCTCTGGCGGGCACTTCCTGGCATTGACGCTGTTCGCCGAGTGCGGTGACGCGGCACGCATTGCTCGGGACTCGACGTCCGTGTTCCTGCGGGGCGTGATTGCGGGTGAAGTCGTGTATGACGCCCGACTGGCGGTCTCGGAACTGGTCGGGAACGTCGTGAACCATGCGGTGCCGGAGCGCCATCTGGCCCGTGCGGGCGGCTGTCGGCGCATCGACGTTACTTTCAAGCTGTATCCGAAGTGGCTCTTCATCGGGGTCGCGGATGAGGACTCGACGCCCCCGTTGCTTCCCATGGGTGACGCGCTTTCGCCTGAGTTGGTGGGCGAGTTGACGGAAGCGGTCTTACCCGACAGTGGCCGTGGATTGATGATCACTCAGCGGGTGGCGGCGGCGGTCTGGTGGACCCCCAATGGGGGCGGAGGCAAGACGGTCTGGTGCCGCTTCGACCTGGACGGCGGAGCTGGGGACTGCATGTCTTGATGATCTCCGGGCTGGCGCCTCCGCGTTGCTCCCTCAGGAGCGGGCGGCAGTCCGGGGCTGGAGGGTGCTCCCTCCGGTGAACGGGGCGTGGCCTCCTGGGACTGTCCGCCGGGCTCCCCACCCGGACCCAAGAGGCCGCGCTTCACAACCCCATACCGAGTCCGGACCACCCCCGCGCCTGCCAGCAACCGGGGTGGTCCGGGAGGGGACGCAGCGGTCCCCGGTGCCAGATGGTACCGGGGTCGTTGTGCTGTGCATCTGCCCTGGGCCAAAGAGAGTTGATGATCTGTTACCTAGCGGGAGTGACAAGGTGACTGGCTCGGGTGAGGACTGGATCCGTGAGGGCCTGGACGTGGCGGGCGCGGAGTTTGGGCTGTGGGTGCGTGGCGTCGACTACATGGCGGGCTGGCGCGAGGCACGCGAGGCTGCGGACCGGTTGAACCGGGCGTTGCTGGGTGCGGGCTTCGAGCTGTCCGAGTTACGGGCCGTGGCCTCGACGGACGAGGACGGGGGCGGGCTCGTGAGGCTGGCGGGCTGGCCGGACGCCGTGGAGCGGTTCGCCGGGCTCCTGGAGAGGCTCGCTGACGGCGAGGGTGGTGCAGCGTGAGGGGCCTTTCCGCTGGTGAGCGCCGCGCGTGGGCACGTCGCCGGCCGGAGAGACTTTGGGCTGGAGCTGCCATGGGGCGAGTGAACAGGGGGCCTTACGCTGGCCCGGCGAATCGGGCAGGCACTGGCCCTGCCCGCGGTTGTGCCCGATTGGCCCCCTGTTCTTCGAGGCTCGCCCCATGGTGGCTGCCTAAAGTCTCGGAGGCCGTCGACCCCCAGCCCCGTGGGCCCCGGCCTGCGACGGCAGATCGACGCCTTGGTTCCCGAGGCGTGCTGCGGGTGGGGGCGCCCGGCGACCGGACGGGACCGGCGGTCACGCCGCACGCCCGGCCGGGGCGGCCGGGCGTCCCGGCGCGCCGCAGGCGCGCCCTTGAGGAAGTGAAGGCTGTTTCGACCGATGGTCGTTGTCGCTCAGGCGCGGGTGCGTCGCGCGGGCTGCTTGTCGGCGGTGATCCGGTAGGCGAGTTCGGCACGGTCCGCGCCGAAGCGCAGCTCTTCGAGGAACAGCGGGCGGTCGTCGGCACCGTGCGCGATGCGGGCGACGTGCAGGATCGGGGTAGCGTCTGGGAGTTGGAGCGTGGTCCGCTCGTCGGGCATCGGCATGCGCGCGCGTACCGTCTCGGTCCACGACAGCTTGTGTCCGGCCTGGGTCAGCACCCAGTAGATCGCTGCCGGAGGCTTGCACGGCTCCTCGCCGAGAAGCGGTACAGCTTCGGCGACCTCGAACGGGATCAGCGTTCGGTGCATGGCACGCGTCCCGGTGCTCGGGTCGATGAGCAGCCGGTCACAGCCGAACAGTGCTTCTTCCACGTCGAGTTGGAGGAGTCGGCCGGTGTCCTTCGTGGTGCGGCTGCGGTAGGTGCTCGGCTCCTCGGCTTCCTGCCAGACGTCGCTGTTGGGCATCACGAACTTGCCCTCGGCGGTGCGGCTGATGCGGCGCTCGATGGTGAGGTGGGGCTGTCCGCTGGAGCGTACGAAGCTGCCCTTGCCGTGGCGGACGTCGATGAGACCTTCCGAGCGCAGGGCTGCGATCGCATTGCGGACGGTGGGCCGGGAGACGCCGTAGCGGGCCATGAGTTGGGCCTCGGACGGAAGCAGGGAGTCGGGCGCGAACTCGCCGTACAGGATCGCCTCGCGGATCGCGGCGGCCACCTGCTGGTAGAGGGCTCCGGGGCGCTGGATCTCGGACATCTCGGCATCTCCGGGTGAGGTCGTAGTTACGTCGCACGCGCGACATCACTCGTCAGCATAAGTAGTTGCACGGGCGCCGTACAGGACTTCATAGTCGTAACTCGTAAGGACAAGTGACGTCAGGAGGAGTCTGGCGTCCTCAACTGGCCAGGGAGGCCAACGAAATGCAGTCCATTCCCGTGGACACGGCGCGGCTGGGCGTACTGCGGTGCGCCATCGCGCCCGAAGCGAAGATCACCAACCCCGAGACACAGGAGGTGAAGAGGGACCGGGATGGCAACCCGGTCTACACCGTGGCCGTCACCGTGCGGCAGGACGGGCGGCGTATCTCCGTCATCGAGATCGCCGTCAGCGGTGCCCCGAAGGGCATCGAGGAAGGACAGATCGTCAAGGTCACCGGTCTGACGGCGTTCGTCTGGTCGATGGGCGAGCGGCACGGCGTCAGCTTCCGCGCCGACTCCATCTCGCCCGTGCACGGCGGCCCGGCCAACGCCAAGGGCGGTAATGCGTGATGGGGCCGATCCTGCTCGCCTTCGCGCTCGCCGTGCTGGCCTGGGTGCTGGTCGTCGGTGACCTGGTGCGCCGACATCGTCCGATCTGGCACTGGTACCTGGTCGGCTACCCGGTCACCGCGTGCCGTGTGGTCGCGACCTGGCGCAAGGTCGCCATGCTCAACGACCTCGCTGTCTCCCGTCGTCCGCCGCGCGGGCTGCTCGGGGACCTGGTGGTCAAGGGTGATCCGCTGCGGCCGGTGGCTCCCCGGTTCTCGTTCCCGCGCGCCACGCGCATGGGTCTGACCGTGACGGTGCGGCTGCACGCGGGGCAGACCCCGGCGACGTACATGAAGGCGGCTGACGCCCTGGTGCACGCGTGGAAGGTCCACGCGGTCCGGGTCACCTCCCCGGAACGCGGGCTCGTGCTGCTGACGGCGACGGCCACGGATCCGCTGGAACGGCCCGGGTTAGCCACGGCTCCGGTCGAACTCCTCTCGGCGCTCGTCGGCGTCCTGGAGAGCGGCGGTGCCTGGGTGATGAACCTGCGGCTGGTGCCGCACTGGTTGATCGCCGGGGCTACCCGGTCCGGCAAGTCGACCCTGCTGGCCCGGCTGATCACCCAACTCGCCGGGCAGCCTGTCGCCCTGGTTGGGATCGACTGCAAGGGCGGCATGGAGCTCGGCCTGTTCGCCGGGCGGTTGAGCGCGCTGGCGACCTGTCGCCGCGAAGCGGTCGCCGTGCTGTCCGCCCTCGTGGTCGACATGCAGGACCGGATGAGCGCGTGCCGGTCGGCCGGTGTCCGTTCGATCTGGGAGCTGCCCGAGAAGCTGCGGCCGGTGCCGGTCGTCGTGATCGTCGACGAGCTCGCCGAGCTGTACCTCTCGGATGGCACCCGCGAGAGCAAGGCAGAGGCGGAGCAGTGCTCCACGCTCCTACTCCGTCTGGGCCAGCTCGGGGCGGCGCTCGGCATGCACCTGGTCGTTGCCGGACAGCGGGTCGGCTCCGATCTCGGACCCGGCGTCACCGCCCTGAGGGCGCAGCTCAGCGGGCGCATCTGCCATCGCGTCAATGACCCCGGCACGGCCGAGATGACCTTGGGCGACCTGAACAAGGACGCTGTGGCCGTCGCTCAGTCGATCACGGCGGAGGAACGCGGCGTGGCCGTCTGCACCGGCCCGGAGGGCGGCTGGAGCCGCGCCCGCTCCCACCTCACCCCGACCGAGGAAGCCGTGTCGACGGCCCGGAAGCACGCAGCCATGACCCCGGAACTGCCCGCCATAACCCGCGCCCTCGCGGTGCTGGAAGGAGACGACAAGTGATCAGCACAGGTACCGCCGTTTCCCTCGTCGTGGTCTTCGGGATCATCACCTTCCTCCTCATCCGCTCGCGCGACGTGCGGATCTGGGAAGCGGCCTGCATCACCCTGTTCGGCCTGTACCTCGGCCAGACCCCGGTCAGCCTCACGATCAACGGCTTCGTGACCTGGTTCGTCAGCGGCTTCAGCCACTTCTGAGCAGGAAGGACCCCCACACCATGCCCATGCCTCGCGTGAGGTGCCCGCACTGCAAGGGCGACGGCGCCCGTAGGACCTGGACCGGACGGCTCCGGCGCTGCCGCGTCTGCCGCGGCACCGGCACCATCCGCTGAACATCACCCCGCCCGACCACGCAAGGGAGCGATCCCCATGACCGACAACGCGCCACCACCCATCCACCGTGCCGCTTCGGCGGCCCACCCCGGAAGGTCACCACCATCACCCCGGAGTTCACCCCGGCTGACAGGCGCGCCGTCCTCGACCGCGCGGCGCGCCTGCGTCAGCTTCCCGAAGCAGACCGCGACGCAATCCGCCTCGCCCAAGACCCGAAGTTCCCGCGCCTGTTGGAGCAGATCACCGCTACTGGCGGCTGCTCCCATCCTGTCCACCTCTCCGGCTCGACCGCCACCCTGGACGGCACAACCGGCGAGATCCTTCACCACTACGACACCCGCACCGAACCCGGCGAACGCCTCCTCATCCGCTGCCGCAACCGACGCGCAACCGTCTGCCCCGCCTGCTCCCGCCTCCACGCCGGAGACACCTACCACCTCGTCCGTGCAGGCCTCCTCGGCGGCAAGAACGTCCCCGCGACCGTCCGCTACCGCCCGCGGCTCTTCGTCACCCTGACAGCCCCGTCCTTTGGGCCCGTCCACCGTGCCGGGGGCGTGTGCCGTCCCCGCCGCGACGGTGGCACTTGCGAACACGGAAGGCCCCTCGGCTGTGGCACTGTCCACGCCCCGGACGCTGCCGTCGTCGGCCAACCGCTCTGCCCCGACTGCTACGACTACACCGCCCACGTGCTGTGGCACGCGCACGCCGCCAAGCTGTGGGACCGGTTCGTCATCGACGTCCGGCGGCGGCTCGCCTCCTCCGTCGGCCTCGTACAGTCCCACTTCGCACGGCATGCCCGGCTGTCCTTCGCCCGTGTCGCCGAGTACCAGAAGCGGGCGGCCGTCCACGTGCACGCTGTCGTCCGCCTCGACGGCCCGGCCGGACCCGACGACGAACCCCCGGCCTGGGGCACTGCGGAACTGCTCATCGACGCCGTGCGCGCATCCGCCCGGCGGGTCCTGGTCCACACCCCCTACAGCCCGGCCGTGGGTGAGCTGGCGTTGCGCTGGGGCGCTCAGGTCGATGCCCGGCCCCTGCGCGCCAACGGTGACGGACCCGACGATGACGCGGTCGCCGCGTACGTGGCCAAGTACGTCACCAAAGGAGCGAGCGAAACAGGCGCCGGCACCGACCACCCGCTCACCACGTGGGCCGCGATCGAGTCGGCGCCCGTGAGCGAACACGTCCGCACCCTCATGCGGACCTGTTGGCGCCTCGGTGGCCTCCCCGAGTACGCGTCCCTCCGCCTGCGGGACTGGGCTCACACGCTCGGCTACCGGGGCCACATCCTCACCAAGTCCCGTGCCTACTCGACCACCTACGCAGCGCTCCGCGCCGAACGTGCCCACCACATGGGCCACGCGGACCTGACCGACGCGGTCACCGAACGGCAATGGCGTTACATCGGCTCCGGCCACACCCCCGGCGCTGCCCTCATCGCAGCGGGAATTGCTGCGGACCTGGCGGAGAACCGGGAGCAAGCACGTTCCTATCGGGGCGCTTATGGCTAATGAGCCCTTGCAGCCGGTTCCTGATTGGATTGCTGAGATCCTCCAACGCTGGGTACCGCCCAAGGACTATGACATCCGCATGACTGCTGTCGTCGATAGCTACGTTGCCGACCGCTTCGAGCCGGTTACTTCGGCGAAGCCTCATGCGACGCACCGACCGGCGTGATCTTGATTGAGGTGATCTCTGGCGGCTTGCGCCTACCACGGCCGATGCTGAAAACGTCAACGTGGTCGATTACGGTCGCCACGATGGCGCGGCGGCGTTCGAGGTTCCCGGGCTCGTCGTCCTTCCAGACTGCAAGTACATCCGTCTCGGCGCGGGATCGACGGATCACCGTGGTGGCTTCGCGCGTGCGTAGGGTCTGGAGCTCTGTGCGAAGGTGAGCCAAGGAATCGAAGTAGTCTTCGTCCTCCATGTCTCCTTCCTTCCAGCGACCTCGAAGTGCCCGGATGCGCTTTTCCAACAGGTTGATCTCATCTGTGAGATCCTCTGCTGGCACTTCTTCCTTCCGAGGCAGACGGGATTGCAGCGCCGCCTCGATCACCTCGTTGAGTCGCTCCTCGATCCACTCGTACTTGCGGCTCACCTTGCCGCAGCCCAAGTGGCCGTTCCTGCCACGCTGCCCCGAGTGACAGAACGTCCGCCGGAAAGTTCGTCCCTGGATAGTCGCCCACTGGACGCGCATGACGGATCCGCAATACCCGCACCGCAGGAAGCCGGAGTACAGGTGCTTCCGCTTACCCGACCCTTGCGCCGCCGGTGTGGCTCGTCCATCGAGCAGAGTCTGGACGTTCTCCCACTGCTCGCGGGTCAGAGGGGCGCCATAGATGCTGTCTCCGATGTCCTGGCCCTTGTAGGTGACGATCCCCCCGGTCCGTTCCGACCGATACACACGCTTCACTGACTGGATCGTCCAGGCGCCACCCTGCGGAGTCGTAGAGCCCTCGGAGTTCCAGTACCGAGCCACATCGCCGGGTGTCTTCGGGTTCCGGTCCATCAGCATGCGATAACCCTTGCGAATCAGGTCGGTTTCGCCTTCGTCCAGCTCCTTGAAGTACGAACCCTCCTTGAAACCAAACTGCCTCTTCCCGCCAGCGTGCGGCTTGCCCTGCTCTCTGCGCTGCAAGAGGGAGTTGTTCACCCGCTCCGACATGCGCTCTGTCTCCTGCTGAGCCACCGCGCCCTTGATCGTGAGGATCATGCGGCCGTTGGCTGTCGACGTGTCCTCGCCCTCCGTCGTGGCGAACGCGAACCCGTGTTCCTTCTGCTCTTCGAGGAAGCTGGTCAGTTCGCTGATCCGACGCGTCAGGCGGTCGATGGAGTAGACGACGATCCCGTCAATGAGGCCGTCGCGGGCGTCTCGGAGCATCTCTGTGTACTGCGGGCGTCGGCGCTTGCTTGTGGTAGACGCCGATACGTCGTTTTCCGGGTAGACCTTGAGAACACCCCACCCCATACGCTCGCACAGCTCCCGGCACGCCTTCTCCTGGCGCTGGATGCCGAGTTCCTGGCCCTTGCGGTCCTTGCTGATTCGTACGTAGATCCCCACACGCTTCGGCTTGGCCATGTCTCCCCCCGGGTCACAGATGGTGTGCCTGCGTCATGGACAACGTGCATACAAAGAATACGGTTACGAACGTCGCCGGGCAGGCCCTGGTGCCGGTGCTCGTCTCTGCCCGCGAGGGCCTGCTCGACCGCAACGCCTATGACAAGGCGGCGAGTTCCCCGGTGGACGAGCCGCAGCAGGTGACGGTCGCCGCCTGACCGGGCGCCGCCGGTGCTGCGCGGACCGTACGCTGATCCCCATGGGTGCCGTGAAGACCAAGCGGATGCCGCGTGCGGTCCGTGAGCAGCAGATGCTGGATGCCGCCGTGCAAACCTTCGGACAGCGGGGGTACATGGCCGCGTCGATGGACGACATCGCCGAACTCGCGGGCGTGTCCAAGCCGTTGGTGTACCTCTACCTCAACTCCAAGGACGACCTCTTCACCGCCTGCATCCGCCGCGAGGCCAAGGCGCTCACCGCCGCCGTCCGGGCCGGCGTGCACCCCGAACTGCCCGCCGACCGCCAGCTCTGGGAAGGCCTGCTGGCGTTCTTCACCCACACCGCCCGGCACCCCGACGGCTGGTCCGTACTGCACCTGCAGGCCCGCACCCACGGCGAGACCTTCGCCGCCGAGGTCACCGCGATGCGCACGGAGATCGTCACGTTCGTGACGCAGCTGATCGCCGTCGCCGCCCGCGAGGCCCACCGGGACCCGGATCTGCCCGACAAGGAGGTCGCCGGGCTGGCCGAGGCCCTGGTCGGCGCCGCCGAGTCGCTGGCCACCTGGGCCAACGCCACCCCCGGCGTCACGGCCCGGCAGGCGGCGGCGACCCTGATGAACTTCGCCTGGGCGGGGCTGGGCGACCTGATGGCGGGGCGGGCCTGGTCACCGCCGTCCGCGTGAGGTGAGCGGGAACACCTCGCCGGTCACACACCGGCGTTCCCCGCTCCGGAGTTCGAACCGCCCGCCGTCCGCCGCGTACTTCACCGTCCCCGGCAGCAGCACCGGCGCCCGGAACTGTGCCCGTACCAGCACCGCGTCGGGCGTCCCGTGCGCGGCGAGGCAGCGGGCCACGGTCCACATGCCGTGCGCGAGGGGCCGGCGGAAGCCGAACAGGCGGGCGGTGAGCGGGTACAGGTGGATCGGGTTGCGGTCGCCGGAGACGGCACCGTACCGCCGCCCGATGTCACCGCCGAGCCGCCACTCGGCGCGGACCGGCAGCGGGGCGTGCTCGGTCCCGTTCGAGGGCCGGACGCCGGTGCGGTGCCGCGCGAGATAGGTGCTCCTCGACTCCCATACGACCTCCCCGCCGGCCCGCGCCTCGGTCGCGACCGTCGCCTCCGTCCCGCGCCGATGTGGAGCCAGTCCGTCGACGCACACGGCGAGTTCGTACTCCCCGGTGGCCGGGAGCGCGGCATGGCGGCTGATCTCCACCGAGGTGTGGACCAGGCCGAGCAGCGGCAGCGGGAAGTGCCGGTCGCTCATCAGGCGCATGGCGAGCGGGAAGCCGAGGACGTGCGGATACGTGAGGGGCAGGGCGTCCTCTCCGGTCGGGAAGCCGCACACCCGCTCGTAGGCGGCGAGCCGGGCCAGGTCGACGCGTACGCCGGACAGGACCAGGCGAGTGCGGGGGAAACCGGCGTCCGGGCGGGGCTGTTTGAAGGGGGAGAGCAGCGCGCCTCGCGCGAGGGAACGGACCTGGCCGGGTGCGGTGCCGGTGCAGCTCAGGTGGCGGTCGGCCATGGGTACCCCTGTCCTCGCTGTTTACTCTGGAGTAAGGTTACCGCAGGTAAGCCCAAGCCCTGTCCGGCCCCGAGCTGCACACCCCCGTCCCCGGACCACCTCGGAAGCACCCCCGAACCCGCGCAATCTCCCCACGCGGGCCCCGTAGGATCTCCGCCCACCGGCGGACGACGGACGAGCCGCGCCGCCGCCGGTGAACGCCTTCGTGCGCACCATGCGTACCTCATGCAGCGAGCAGTGCCGAAGTGCGTCGCTGCAGGCCCCAGGAGCTGCCATGCCCATCTCGTACTCGTCCTCACCTTTACCGCCCGAGTCGTCCGACCCGTCGGCGGCCGCGTCGCTCGAGTACGACCCCGACGGTGGGCCGGTCCTCGTCGAGCCCGAGATACGGCGGCTGGACGGGGAGGTGCGGGAAGTGGCCGTACCGCCGCTGGTGCCGCCGGTGTCGCACGGTTCGCTGGCCGACCTGCCGTTCGAGAACGCCGACGCGGCGCCCGGACATCCGGTGCTCAGCCGCCGTACCGGGGACGGGCGTTGGGCGGACGTGACCGCGGTGGAGTTCGCCGCGCAGGTGCTGGCCGTGGCGAAGGGGATGATCGCCGAGGGGCTGATGCCGGGCGACCGGATCGCGGTCATGGCCCGCACGTCGTACGAGTGGACGCTCCTCGACTTCGCCGCCTGGGCGGCCGGTCTGGTGACCGTCCCGGTGTACCCGACCTCGTCCGTCTTCCAGACCCGCTGGATCCTCCAGGACTCCGGCGCGGTGGCGCTGGCCACGGAGACGGTCGGGCAGGCGGCCGCGCTCGGCCCCGAGCGGGAGCACCTGACCGAGCTGAAGCACATATGGGTCATCGAGAAGGGCCACGTGGACCGCCTGGCGGAGCTCGGCCAGTCCGTGCCGGACACCGAAGTGGACGTACGGCGCGGAATGCTGGGCCCGGACACCCTGGCCACCCTCGTCTACACCTCGGGCACCACCGGCCGTCCCAAGGGCTGCGCGCTCACGCACGGAAACTTCCTGGCGGAGGTCGACAACGCGATCGAACTCCTCTACCCCGTCTTCAAGGCCCGCACCGACGCGGAGCCCTGCACCCTCCTCTTCCTCCCCCTCTCGCACGTCTTCGGCCGCATGGTGTCGGTGGCCTGCGTCCGCGCGCGGGTGCGGATCGGTCACGCGCCCAGCCTGAAGTCGGAGGACCTGTTGGTCGACCTGGCGAGTTTCCGGCCGACCTTCCTCATCGCCATCCCGTACATGCTCGAGAAGATCTACAACAACGCGCGCGCGACGGCCGAACGGGGCGGCAAGGCACCGGCCTTCGACCGAGCGGCAAAGGTGGCACGCCGCTACGGCGAGGCGGCGGAGGCCAGAGCGAGCGGCACCGGCCCCGGCCCTGCTGCCTCCCTCAAGGCGGCCCGCGCCCTCTACGACGCCCTCGTCTACCGCCGGATCCGCAACGCACTGGGCGGCAGGGTCCGTTACGTCATCTGTGGAGGCTCGCCCCTGGGCCGCAACCTGGCCGCGTTCTACGCGGGCGCGGGCATCGACGTCTACGAGGGCTACGGCCTGACCGAGACGACCGGTGCGGCGACCGTGACGCCGCCGCTCAAACCCCGCCTTGGCACGGTCGGTTGGCCCCTGCCCGGCACGCGCGTCCGTATCGCCGCGGACGGCGAGGTGCTCCTCGCCGGCGGCCAGGTCCTCCGCGGCTACTGGGACCCGTACGCGGGCGGCGTCGTCCCGGCAACGCCCGACGGCTGGTTCCCGACCGGCGACATCGGTCGGCTGGACGACGAGGGCTACCTCACCATCACCGGCCGGAAGAAGGAGATCCTGATCACGGCGGGCGGCAAGAACGTGGCCCCGGCCCCGCTGGAGAACTGGCTGCGCTCGCACCCCCTGATCTCCCAGTGCATCGTCCTGGGCGACCGCCGCCCCTACGTCACCGCCCTGATCACCCTCGACACCGACGGCATCACCCACTGGCGCCAGATGAACGGCAAGCACCCCGTACCGCCGGAACTCCTCGTGACCGACGACGAGTTGTACGCGGTGTTGCAGCGTGCGGTGGACGAGGCCAACAAGCTGGTGTCCCGCCCGGAGTCCATCCGCCGCTTCGCCGTCCTCCCCGTCGACTTCACCGAGGCCGTCGGCCATCTGACCCCGTCGATGAAGCTGCGCCGGGAGGCGATCCTGCGGGACTTCGCCGGGGAGGTGGAGGCGCTGTACGGAGCCGACCGGGCTCACGGCTGAGCAGTGGGCGGCGAGGTGAGCTCCGCCACCGTGTCCGCGAAGGCGCGGGCCGGCGGCGTGAGCGCGTCCCAGTGCCGGACGGCCCACCCCACCGTCAGCGGCCGCAGCGCGGGCAACGGCACCAGACGCAGATCACCCCCGTTACCGCCCGCCCGCAGCCCCGGCAACGCGGGCACCACGGCCCGGCCCAGCCCCAATTCGGCCAGCAGCAGGGCCGTGTCCCAGTCGGCGACACTCGTGTCGTAGCCGAAGCTCACCCCCAACTCGGCGCAGGCCGCGTCGAGATGGGCGGCGGACGTCGAGTTCGGAGGCAGCCGGATCAGCCGGAGGCCGGCCAGGTCGGAGACATCGGCGTACGGGCGGTCGGCAAGCGGGTCGCCGGCCCGTACCGCCAGCACCCACGGCAGGTCGACCACCGGCCGCTGCTCGATGCCGCGCACCGGCGGACCAAGGGTGATCCAGGCCAGGTCCAGCTCGCTGTCGGCCAGCGCGCCGAAGCAGGCGCGGCTCGAACTCTCGGTACGGAACTCGAGGTTGACCTTGGGATGCCGCTGCCGGAACGCCACCACGGCGTCCGCCATGAAGTGCCGTACGGTCGTCGCCCCGGTCGCCACCCGCACCGACCCGCTCTCCCCGTCGACGAGATCCCGCAGCCGTCGCAACGCCAGATCCAGCCCGGCGATGCCCTCGGCCGCGGCGGCCTCCAGCACCCGCCCGGCCTGCGTCGGCACGACCCCGCGCGGCCGCCGTTCCAGCAGTCCGACCCCCGTCTCCCGCTCCAGCCGCTTCACATGCTGGCTGACCGCCGACTGCGTACACCCCAGATCACGGGCCACTGCACTGAGGCTCCCGGCCCGGCAGACGGCCACGAACACGCGCAGATCCTCGAGGGTCACAACCCTCAAGCTATCACTTGGGTTTGGCGACAAATCCTTAGGATTGACTGGGCACATCGGCTGTACGACGATCTCTCCAGGGCCCGGGCGGCAACCCGCTCCGCGCCTCCGCGGGGTCCGGACCGACAGCGGGGGAGGGAGCGGGTGCCGACCCACACGAACCGCACTTCCGTCGCCCGCGAAGGGACGCCCGTGCCGACCCCCACCGACCAAGCCCTGGCGCTGCTATGGCAGTTGGGCGCCGAGTCCCTGCCCCATCCAGGCGGCGCCCTCCTCGTCCACCTCGACCGCGTACGCACACGACTGGCCGGCTGGGGCGCCCGCCCCGCCCTCCAGCTGGCCGGCCTCTGCCACGCCTGCTACGGCACCGACGGCTTCCCCGAACCTCTCCTCCCCCTGGACCGCCGTACCGACCTGGCGACCGTGATCGGCGCGGAGGCCGAGGCGATCGTGTACTTCTACGCCGCCTGCGACCGCACGGCGACGTACCCGTCCCTCGCCAACCCCGCCGCCCCCTTCCACGACCGCTTCACCGGCGCTGCCCAGACACCGTCCCTCGCCCTGCGCCGGGACTTCGCGGAACTCACGGTCGCGAACGAGCTCGACCTCGCGGACCATGACGCGGCGTTTCGTGAGCGGTGGGGTGGCGAGCTTCTGGCCCTGTTCACGCGAATCCGGCCGCTGCTGAGCGAGGCGGCCTGGGACGACTGCCGCGCGGTGCTCGGCGACGGCTGGTGACTAGGGTCGGCTGCGGGCGATCAGATACGCCTGCGCGGTCGACTCCCCGAGTTCCTCGTCCGCCTCCCGCACCGTCCGCGCCCGCATCTCGAAACCGGCCCCGACCAGCAGCTCGGCGATCCGATCCGGCTGTCGGCATTCGAAATCCAGGGACACCGGGTGGCCGAAGGGCCGGTCGAGACGGAGTGGGTGATCGCCGACCTGGAAGGCGAGGAGCAGATGGCCGCCCGGGGTCAGGACACGGGCGAACTCCGTGAAAAGGTCGGGCAGCCGGTCCACAGGGGTGTGGACGAGTAGTAGGACACGACACCCGAGAGGTGGCCGTCGGGCAGGTCCAGGTCCAGCATCGAACCCTGCTCGAAGCGCAGGCCGGGATTCTCACGCCGGGCGATGGCGAGCATCGACGCCGACAGGTCGAGCCCGAACACCGACAGGCCGAGCGAGGCGAGGTATGCCGTCACCTGCCCCGGTCCGCACCCCAGGTCGGCCACCTCACCGCGACCGCCCACGAGTTCCGCGTACGCGGCCGGCACGGCCCGGTCCATCGGCCTGGCCGCCAGCTCGTCCCGGAACCGGTCGGCGTAGTCCTCGGCGACGGCGTCGTAGAAGTCCTGCGTCGTGGTCAGGAAGTCGCTGTCAGTCATGGTCGGCGACCCTATCCACTCCCACTGACAACCGGCCGCGCGCCTGAGGCCACTTCCGTCGAAGGAGAGCCGGGGGAAGGAATTCTCGGAGAATTCACCTCGGGATGCTCGGGACACTCGGGGAAAAGGCAGGAGCCCCGTCGCCGATGGCGCGGGGCTCCTTGGGTACTGCGCTCGATCCGGATCGGAGGATCAGATCATCAGATCAGACCGGGGTGACGTTCTCCGCCTGCGGGCCCTTCGGGCCCTGGGTGACGTCGAAGGACACCTGCTGGTTCTCCTCGAGGGAGCGGAAGCCGCTCGCGTTGATCGCGGAGTAGTGGACGAAGACGTCGGGGCCGCCGCCTTCCTGGGCGATGAAACCAAAGCCCTTTTCGGCGTTGAACCACTTCACGGTTCCGGTAGCCATAAGCCCTCCTTGGGCTCAAAGGGTTGCCCTGCTCCAGAACCAGCAAGTGTGAAGATCGAGATTCTGCACAACTGCACCCGTCTGAGAACGACGAGAGCCCGCGGTCACATGCTCCGCAGGCTCTGTACTGCAAGGGAAACCAAACTGCAACTTGCGGCGAGCCTAGCACGCGGGCACCCGAAAGCAATAGAGGTCAAGATCACGTCACCCGAACGTTTGACATCCATGACTCCAGATGGCGGAGGGGCCCAGACTCGCACGTCACCCCCGCAGGGTCAGCGCCCGCCCGGCGGACGCTAGCCTCCGGATGTGGACATTTCTCGCACCCGGCCGCGCGTCGGCCACATCCAGTTCCTGAACTGCCTGCCCCTGTACTGGGGGCTCGCGAGAACGGGCACGCTCCTCGACTTCGAGCTGACCAAGGACACCCCGGAGAAGCTCAGCGAGCAGCTGGTGCAGGGCGACCTGGACATCGGGCCGATCACCCTCGTCGAGTTCCTGCGCAACGCCGACGACCTGGTCGCCTTCCCCGACATCGCGGTCGGCTGCGACGGGCCGGTGATGTCCTGCGTGATCGTCTCGCAGGTCCCGCTGGAGCGGCTGGACGGCGCCCGGGTCGCCCTCGGCTCCACCTCCCGCACCTCCGTACGCCTCGCGCAGCTGCTGCTCGCGGACCGTTTCGGCGTACGGCCCGACTACTACACGTGTCCGCCCGACCTCAGCCTGATGATGCAGGAGGCGGAGGCGGCGGTGCTGATCGGGGACGCGGCGCTGCGGGCCAACCTGCACGACGGGCCGCGCTTCGGGCTGGAGGTGCACGATCTCGGTGCGCTGTGGAAGGAGTGGACCGGACTGCCGTTCGTCTTCGCCGTCTGGGCGGCACGCCGCGACTACCTGGAGCGCGAGCCTGTGATCACCCGCAAGGTGCACGAGGCCTTCCTCGCCTCCCGCAACCTCTCCCTGAAGGAGGTCGTCAAGGTCGCCGAGCAGGCCGCCCGCTGGGAGGCCTTCGACGAGCAGGTCCTGGAGCAGTACTTCACCACCCTCGACTTCCGCCTCGGCGAGCCCCAGCTGGCAGCGGTCGCGGAGTTCGCGCGCAGGGTCGGCCCGACGACCGGCTTCCCGGCGGACGTGAAGGTGGATCTGCTCCAGCCGTAGGGGATCTGCTCCAGCCGTAGGGACATGGCGCGAGCGGCGGGACTATACGCTGCGGGACAGTGGAGGCGTACGGGGGAAGGGGGCGCGCCATGCAGCCGCTCGGAGTCGACGAGCCCGCAAGCGTGGGGCCCTACCGGCTGCTCGGCCGGCTCGGCTCGGGCGGGATGGGCCGGGTGTATCTCGGCCGCAGCGCAGGGGGCCGTACCGTCGCGGTGAAGGTCGTGCACCCGCACTTCGCGCTCGATGAGGAGTTCCGCGCCCGGTTCCGCCGCGAGGTCGAGGCCGCGCGGCGGGTGGGCGGCGCCTGGACCGCGCCCGTGCTCGACGCGGACCCGGAGGCGCCGGTGCCGTGGGTCGCCACGGCGTACGCGGCGGGCCCGTCGTTGACCGCGGCGGTCACGGACGGCGGTCCGCTGCCCACGCATTCCGTACGAGTACTGGGTGCGGGCCTCGCCGAGGCGCTCGTGGCGGTGCACGAACTGGGCCTGGTGCACCGGGACGTGAAACCGTCCAACGTCCTGCTGACGCTGGACGGCCCCCTGCTGATCGACTTCGGCATCGCCCGCGCCACGGACGGCACGGCCTCGCTGACCTCCACCGGCGTCTCGGTCGGCTCGCCCGGCTACATGGCGCCCGAGCAGATCCTGGGCAAAGGGGTCACCGGAGCCGCCGACGTCTTCTCGCTGGGCGCGGTCCTGGCGTACGCGGCGACCGGCGAGCCGCCCTTCCCCGGGGACTCCTCGGCCGCGCTGCTCTACAAGGTCGTCCACGAGGAGCCGCAGCTCGATGCCCTGGAGGGCGGGTTGCTACGGGAGATCGTCGAGGCATGCCTGGTGAAGGAACCGCGGGAGCGGCCGACCCCGGCGGAGGTGGCCCGGCGGCTCGCGCCCGAGGGGGCGGCGCGGCTGGTCGCGGGCGGGTGGCTGCCCGGGGTGCTGGTGGAGCGGGTCAGCCGTACTGCCGTGGAGCTGCTGAATCTGGAGACGGCGGCGGAGGCGGCTCCTTCGGGGCCGGTGGAATTCAGCGAGCCGGCCGTGGGGGAGACGCCGTCGGGGCCGGTGGGCTTCGGCAGTCCGGCGGTGAGTCCGCCCTCGGCCGTGGGGGAGTTCGGGCCGCCTCCCGTGATGCCGGGGGTCGCACCCGAGCCGCACCCGGCGGAGCCCGAGGATGCACCGGCGCCGGGCAACCGGCCCGGCAAGCTCTCCGTCACGTTCGCCGCGTCGGCGGCACCGGAGACCGGTGGGCGGGGGCGCCGGCTGAGCTGCACGGTGGCGCTCGCGGTCGCCGGGGCGCTGGCGGCGGTGACGGTGGGGTCGGTGTTCGTGTTCGACCTGCTGCCGGACGACCGTCGGGACAGTGCGGATGGGGCCGCCCCGTCTCAGTCCGCAACGCCGGGTGACTCCGCCACCGGCACCGCGTCCGCCATCCCCGCCCGCTACCTCGGCACCTGGCAGGGCCAGGGCACCGCCCTCGACGGCAACCTGCCGCTCGGCACGTTCCGTATCACCGTCCGGGACGCGGAGGTCGGCGAGGAACTGGGGCGGCTCCGGCAGACCGACCAGCTGGGCGGCGTCTGTGTCGACGTACTGACCCTGAAGCAGGTGACGGAGAAGCAGCTCGTCGCGACGTCGGTGGGTGCCAAGGACAACCACAGCGGGTGCAATCCGGCGGCGACCACGGTGCGGCTGATTCCGACGGGGGATGACCTGATGTACGAGTCGGACAGCAAGGAGTCGGGGAATCCCGAGGCTCGGATGTCGAAGGTCAAGTAGCACGGCGGTAAGCATCAGCTCCTCGTACGTCGGCCTTGAGGCTACCGAGGAACGCCGTGAAGGTTTCGGTGGGGAAGGTGAGGGTGGCGCGGGTGGGGTTCTTTGAGTCGCGGATGGCTATGTGGGTAGGGAGGGTGGCGACCTCTACGCAGTTGTTGCCGTCACCGCTTCCTGAGTAGGACGACTTCTGCCAGTTGTCGGGGGTGCTCACGGCGCGCCTCACAGTTCCTTCGACAGTCTGTGGATGAGGTCACGCGAATGTGCGGGTTCGAGTGACGCCGTCTTCACCATACGGAAGAGCGTTCGAAAGGCGCCTAGTTGGGCTTCTGAGTCGATGAAGGCTGCTCCCTGGGGTGCGTCGCGCACAGCTGTGTCCAGCTTGGGGACGGCTCCGCCCGCATACATCATGGCGTTGGTGGCTCCGGCGAAGCCGTCCAGATCGAAGGGGATGACGCGCACGGTGATGTGGTCCGCTTCGGAGGCTTCAAGGATGTGGGCGAGCTGGGCCCGCGCGGCGGGCCGGTCGCCGACTCTGATGCGCAGGGCAGCTTCATGGATCACTGCTTCGTAGGGGACGGGCGTAGGTCCCTCGATGACGGCCTTGCGCTGCATGCGGTGACGGACGCGCAGTTCCAGGTCGCTCTCGGGGAGCCTCGGGATTCGGTACGAGAAGACGGCGCGGGCGTAGTCCTCCGTCTGGAACAGGCCGGGGATGTGCAGGAACTCCACATCCAGCCGGAACGTCGAGTGGTACTCCAACTCGGCCAGGTCCAGGAACGACGTGGGCAGTAGGCCCTGGTACTCCTCCCACCAGCCGCGTGTCCGATCAGTGGCCATCGCTACGAGAGCGGCAATCAACTCCTCGTCCGTGCATGAGTACTGAGCGGCAAGTCTCCGTACCCGCGCCTCGCTCACACCTGCGATGCCGGACTCGATCTGGCTCATCTGTGCTGAGTTCGTCGCGAGCAGCGCGGCGGCCTCAGTCGCCTTGAGCCCTGCGGCATCCCGGAGTTTGCGCAGCTCAGCGCCCAAGCGTACTTGGCGTGCGGTGGGTTGCTGCCTGCGCGTCATGACTCTTCCTTGCCTCAACTGCTGGGAGACAGTGACTCGTTCGAGGGGAAGATTACGGCAGCGGCTTGCTCGGCCCAAACTTTACCTCTACCGTCAGTGACGCGACGCACACGCTGCGAATCCCGGGATCCCGGAAGCGCACCGCTCCGTCCTGCCATGACGGATGCGGCACTGCCACCGCAACTCCCCTTCCAATGCCAGGAGTTCAGCCATGCCTGAAACCGAAGCTGCCGTCCCCTGGGAGTACACCCTGTACATCCCCACGACCCCCGCGCCGTCACCGGCGGGCGCCGCACCCTCCGGCTGATCCTCACCATGCACGGCCTGATCCGCCTCACTGACACCGCCGAGCTGTTGGCGACGGAGCTGGTCGCCAACGCCGTACTGCACACCAAGGGACCCGCCGCTCTGCGTGTGCGGTGGTCGGCGGGGGTGCTGCGGATCGGGGCGTGGGACGCGGATCCGGCTCCGCCCGATCCGCCGGCGCCGGTGGAATCCCTCGCCGAAGCGGAGCGCGGCCGCGGGCTGTCCCTCGTCCGTGCTTGCGCCGATCTGTGGGGGTGGCAGCCGCTGGCCAGGGAGGGCAATCGCGGCAAGTACGTGTGGTGTGACCTCGTCGCGGCGTAGTTCGTTGATCACGCCGTATGGAAAGGAGATCTGTTCGTTGGCGACTGAGCCTGAGCCGGTGGCCGGACATGCGGAATGTCACGATGAGTCCACGTGCCCGCTCACGCTGCTCTTCGGGCACCCCGTCTTCCTGAAGGCCTACCTTGAGGGGACCGCCGAAGACAACTGGCCCCCGGAGAAGCTCGCTGTGTTGGTCCTGGCTCTCCTGGAGACGGGGCCCTTGGCGGTCACGGACGACATTCGCGCCCGGGTGAATGCCTGCTCCGACCCGGACCAACTCAGGACATGGGCGGGCCGGGCGATGAGCGTGAAAGACCCGGAGGATCTGTTCGCCGAGGACGCGAGCTCATCCAGCCGCTGAGGCTCGCAGCGGTTCAGCGGTTGATGGACTGGATCCCTGGACAGTCATGTCCTGAGTCGCCTCGAACGTGCCGTCCGGCAGGTCGCTGCCCGTGCCGCCGGAGCCTTCCCAGGAGATCTGCCACGTGATCGAGGTCTTGAGCTGGAAAGGCTCTCAGTTTGAGGCGCGGAGGTAACGGATGCCGCACGGTGGGGTCTTCTCGGCGTCGCCCGATTCATACGGCGGCGAACAGCGGAGTCTTGAGCGTGTGAACGGGGTGGACTTGCAGGGTATTTGGGTGAGCAGGAGGGCATGAGTCGAGGGGTGAGCGTGGGGTTGCTGATCGTCGTCGTCGTCGCCGTGGTGTGGGGTGCGGTGGCGGGGGCGCTGCTGCCGCGGGCCGCGTATCGGTTCTCCGTGCCGTCCGAGGAGGACTGGCGGGAGCGGTGCCCGGGCGGGCACGCCATCCGGGGGTGGATCGGGCGGGCGCGGTGCGCGGAATGTACGGCGGCCCCGTCGTCGTACGGCCCGAGCACTCACCTCACGGCCCCAAGCACTCACCCCGTGGAGTCGTACGGCCCCAGCACCCCCCTCCTCGCCACGGTCACCGCCCTCCTCTGCGCCGGCGTCGTCGCCGTCACCGGCCCCCGGCCCGAACTCGGCGTCTGGCTGCTGATCGTGCCCGTCGGTGTGCTGCTCGCGGCCGTCGACCTGCGGGTGCAGCGGCTGCCCGATGTGCTCACCCTGCCCCTCGCGGCCGCCGCCCTCGCCCTGCTCGGCCTCGTCGCGCTGCTGCCCGGGCACGCCGGCGACTGGACGACCGCCCTGCTCGGCGCCCTCGCGCTCGGCGCCGGATACTTCGTTCTCTTCCTGATCAACCCCAGCGGTATGGGCTTCGGCGATGTGAAGCTGGCGCTCGGGGCGGGGGCGGTGCTCGGCTGGTACGGGTGGCAGGCCGTGCTGCTCGGGACCTTCGCCGGGTTCGTGTTCGGGGCGCTCTACGGGGGTGCCCTTGTCGTCGTGCGGAAGGCGGGGCGCAAGACGGCGATCCCGTTCGGGCCGTTTCTGCTCGCCGGGGCGTACACCGGCCTGCTCGTGGGCGCGGCCTGACGGCAACGCGGGAAAACGGCTGGCGTAGGCTGGTTCAGTCCGTCCACAACCCTTGACGAAAGGGACGCTTCGGTGACCGAGAAGGCCGACCTCCAGTCTGTGCTCGACCGTGCCGCGGCCGGCGGACGGATCACCCCCGAAGAAGCCCTCGACCTCTACCGCGACGCGCCCCTGCACGCACTGGGTTCCGCCGCCGACGCCGCACGCCGCCGCCGTTACGCCGGCGTCGAGCACATCGCGACGTACATCATCGAGCGGAACATCAACTACACGAACGTCTGCGTCACGGCGTGCAAGTTCTGCGCCTTCTACGCCCCGCCGAAGGACACGGCCAAGGGCTGGACGCGCGACCTGGACGACATCCTGCGCCGGTGCGCGGAGACCGTCGAGCTCGGCGGTACGCAGATCATGTTCCAGGGCGGTCACCACCCGGACTACGGCGTCGAGTACTACGAGAAGCACTTCGCGGCCATCAAGCGGGAGTTCCCGCAGCTCGTCATCCACAGCCTGGGGGCGAGCGAGGTCGAGCACATGGCGCGGATCTCGGGCGTCTCCGTGGAGGAGGCCATCCAGCGGATCAACGCCGCCGGCCTCGACTCCTTCGCCGGCGCCGGTGCCGAGCTGCTCCCCGAGCGGCCGCGCAAGGCCATCGCCCCGCTGAAGGAGAGCGGTGAGCGGTGGCTGGAGATCATGGAGACGGCGCACAACCTCGGCGTCGAGTCCACGTCCACCATGCTCATGGGCACCGGCGAGACCAACGCCGAGCGGATCGAGCACCTGCGAATGATCCGTGACGTACAGGACCGCACGGGCGGCTTCCGCGCCTTCATCCCGTACCTCTACCAGCCGCAGAACAACCACCTGAAGGGCCGCACGCAGGCCACCATCTTCGAGTACCTGCGGATGATCGCGATCGCCCGTCTCTTCCTCGACAACGTCGCCCACATCCAGGGCTCCTGGCTGACCACCGGCAAGGACGCCGGCCAGCTGACCCTGCACTACGGCGCGGACGACCTCGGCTCGATCATGCTGGAGGAGAACGTCGTCTCGGCGGCCGGTGCCAAGCACCGCTCCAACCTGCTGGAAATGATCGAGATGATCCGTACGGCGGACCGCGTCCCGGCCCAGCGCTCCACGACGTACGAGCACCTCGTCGTCCACGACGACCCGGCGAACGACCCCGTCGACGACCGCGTCATGTCCCACATCTCGTCCACGGCGATCGAGGGCGGCACAGCTCATCCGGAGCTGAAGCTGCTCGCCTCCAACTGAGTTGCTCACGATTCACGCGGACGCCCGGGGTCACGCCCTCGCCGTACGGGGCGAGTGGATCGCGGCCGCCGGCCCCCTGGAAGAGCTGGTCGCCGCGCACCCCAGGGCGCGGGTGCGGCAGTGGCCCGGCATTCTCACCCCGGGTCTGGTCAACCTGCACGGGCCCGAGCTGCTGGAGCAGGCCTACCACCCGGACCCGCGCGAGGCCGACACGCTCGGCACCGAACCGCTGACCGGGGACGCGCTCGCCGCGCTCCCCATGGACGAGGCGCGCTGGGGGGCCAGCGCCCGGCGCGGGGTGCAGCGGATGCTGGCGAACGGGACGGTCGCGCTGGCGGGGGAGCTGCGCAACCGGGCCGTGGTGGCCGCCGTGCGGCGGTCCGGGATCGGGGTGGTGGGGCGGCTCGGGGAACCTGGGGGAGTGCCCGCGCTCGATCCGTTCGGCTCCGGGGTGCCGGTGGTGTTTCCGCCGGAGCGGGAGAGCGGGTCGGCCGCGCGGTTCGCCGTGTTCGACGTGCGGGACGAGGACGAGCTGGCCGAGCGCGGGGGCGGGAGCTGTGTGGCCACGGTGGTGGCGGGGCGGATCGTCTACCGCCGCCGATAGCGGTCAGCCCGCGAACGCCTCCCCGAACGCCCCCGAACTCTGCTCCACCCCACTGCAGTTGGTCGACGCGTCGTCCTGCGCCGCGTCCTCGTCCGCGCACTGCTGGTCGCGGAACGTCGACCACATCGACACCCAGGCGATCCCCTTGTCCCCCGCGAACTCCCGTACCTGAGCGGCGTCTTCGAGCGTGAACGTCTCGTTGTCGACGTCGTTCACGCCGATCATCGAGGTGAGCGCCATGCCCTGCCAGGCGGCGGAGCCGGACAGGCCGAAGATGTCGGCCAGTTGGTCGTGGGCGGCCGTGGCGGACTGTTCGGCGTAGTCGCCCATGTCGCCGGTGTAGGAGCTGCCGTAGTTCATGGTCATGAGGTTGACCGTGGAGACCTGGACCTGGTGGTCGTTGGCCGATTCGAGCAGGGCGACGCTGTCGTCGTCCAGGCCGGACGGCATCACCGGGAGCGTGAACGACACCTCCAGGTCCGGCCGTTCCTCCTGCAGCGCCGCGATCGCCTCCGACCGCAGGGCGACCGAGTCGGAGTCGGTCAGCTCGTCGCCCTCGATGTCGAAGTCGGCCCGGGCGGCACCGGCCGCGTCCAGTGCATCGGCGTACGCCTGCGCCAGCTCCTGCGCGCTGTCACAACTCGTCGCCAGTTCCCTGCCGGAGGCGCCGCCGAAGGAGACGCGCACGTCGGCGCCGGACTCCGTCAGCTGAGAGATGCGGGACGTCACGGCCGAGTCGTCGATGGCGTGGGTGCCGTTCCACTTCGGTGTGCAGTCGCTGCCGTCCGAGATCACGAAGGCCAGGTTGTACGTCGCCGGGGAGCCGGCCGCGTCGTTGTCGGAGGCGGTCGTGGCACTGACGTACGGGGCGTACGAGGTGGTGGAGGCGGCCGACTGCGACGGCGACGTGGGTGCCGCCGGGGCCGCGTCGGAGGAGCTGCTGGAGCCCGCCGAGCACCCTGCCGTTGCCAGGGCAAACAGGCAGGTGAGCCCGGCGACCGGCTTCAGGAAACTCCTCATGGCGCATCTACCCGCTCTCGTGATGTCCGATTCCTGAATCCGCAATCTCTCACACGGGATTGACGGTATGCGGTGGTATGCCCGGACGTCCGGGAATTCTCTCAGGGAACGGACAGGCTGGGGCCTTTCTCATGGCTGTCTCACATGCGGACCAGAGAGATACGCAAATAAAGCTCCCTACTCTCCGGGGAATGCATTCCGAGCCTGCCATCGAAAACCGCGCCACTCCGCGCGGTCGCCGTCGCAAACGCGGCAACGGGTCCGCCTCCGTCTCTGCCTCTGTCTCCGCCTCCGCAGAGGGGCCCGTGTTCGTTGACAACTCCGGGCGCCGGGCCAGGCTGCTGCGCCGGATCGGACTCCTTCTCGGCGTCGCCTGCCTCGGCTACGCGGTCGTGCTCGGCGCGGCCTTCATGGGCTGGGGCACCTCGCTGAACCCGTCCTCGCTGCTGCCCTTCGCCGACGGGGCGAACGGCCAGGGCGGCCCCGCCCCGCAGGGCGGTCCCGGCAACGGGGCCGTCCCGCCCGGCGGCACCCCGTCCGCGCCACCCTCGGGCGCCGCAGCCCCGATCCCGACCCCGACCTCGTCCGCGTCGGCCGTCGCCGCCGCCAACTGACCGGAACGCACCCACCCTCATGACGACGACTTCCCGACGCGGGCGCCGGCGCGCCCCCACCCGTATCGAGCGGGCGGCCGGCCGGGCCGCGGCACTGCAGAAACCGCGTGTCATCCTCGCCCTGCTGCTCCTGCTCGGGCTGACCAGCATCATGCTGCTCGACGGCTATCTGCGCGCCGAGGTCGGCGGCGACCAGCGCGTGCGCAGCGGCGCCAGCTCCAGCAAGGTGCCCGACGAGGTCCTGAACGGCGGGCCGATCCTCACGTTCCGCGGGGGACAGGCGACCACCGTCTCCGTGCCGGACAAGACGATCGCGCTCACCTTCGACGACGGCCCGAACCCCACCTGGACGCCCCAGGTCCTGGAAATCCTCGAGGAGTACGACGTCCCGGCCACGTTCTTCGTGGTCGGCTCGATGGTGTCGCGCTACCCGGGCATCGTCGAGGACATGGTCGAGCAGGGCAACGAGGTGGGCATCCACACCTTCACCCACGTCGACCTCTCCTACCAGAGCGACGCCCGTGTCGAGCGCGAGATGCAGCAGACGCAGCTCGCGCTGGCGGGCGCGGCCGGCATCACGACCACGCTGTTCCGCGCCCCGTACTCCTCGGAGACGGACGCCATCGACAACTACAGCTGGCCCGTCTACCAGAAGCTCGGCGAGGACGGTTACACCAGCGTCTTCATCGACACCGACAGCGACGACTGGAAGCGGCCGGGAGTCTCGCAGATCATCAAGGGCGCCACGCCGGAGAGCGGCGAGGGCGCGTCGGTGCTGTTCCATGACGCGGGCGGTGAGCGCTCGCAGACGATCAAGGCGCTGCCGGCGTACATCAAGAAGATGAAGGCGAAGGGATACACCTTCACCACGATCAGCGGCGTCATGCAGGAGCAGGACGCCGGTGGTCAGGCGGTGAACCAGCCGGCCGGCGGACAGCCTTCGGGCGCCCCGGGCGTGGCCGGTGCCGCACCTGGTGGTCTCCAGGCCGCCCACCGCACCGCCACCGGCGCCACCCTCTACGAGGGCAAGGCCCTTATCGCGGCCGTCGCCGTCGCCGAGTGGACAGTCCCGGGTCTCGCGGTCGGGCTGGCCGTGGTCGGCTGCGCGGTCATGGGCCGGTTCGGCATGATGCTGCTGCTCGCCCGGCGCCACTACCGGCAGCGCAACAAACGCCGGTTCAGCTGGGGACCGCCGGTCACCGAGCCGGTGAGCGTGATCGTCCCGGCGTACAACGAGAAGGAGTGCATCGCCAACACCCTCAAATCGCTGGCGCAGAGCACGCATCCCATCGAGATCGTCGTCGTCGACGACGGTTCGACGGACGGTACGTCTGAGATCGCGCGCAGTGCGGCCCATGAGCTCGGCATGACGAACGTCCGGGTCATCCGGCAGGAGAACGTGGGCAAGCCGGCGGCGTTGAACAACGGCGTCCGCAGCGCCAGTCACGACATCGTCGTGATGATGGACGGCGACACGGTCTTCGAGCCGGACACCGTACGGCAGCTGGTGCAGCCCTTCGCCGCCCCCGGTGTCGGTGCGATCGCGGGCAACGCCAAGGTCGGCAACCGCAACACCGTCATCGGCGCCTGGCAGCACATCGAGTACGTGATGGGCTTCAACCTCGACCGGCGGATGTACGACCTGCTGCGCTGCATGCCGACCATCCCCGGCGCGATCGGCGCCTTCCGCCGGGGCGCGGTGCTCGAGGTCGGCGGGATGAGCGAGGACACCCTCGCCGAGGACACCGACATCACCATCGCCATGCACCGCGCGGGCTGGCGG